>JAZDLJ010000165.1:0-9447 GCA_043802115.1 bacterium
AAACAGAGGCAATTTTACGGGAAGCTGCACTAAGAAAATTTATAAAAAGCCTACTAATAACTCACTACAGCAAAATTTTTGTCTTCTCTTGCCTCTAGATACTTAGAGAATACGGTATTTATTTTGGAAAGATGTCTAATTTAAAACAAAACCGATACTTCCAATAGGCAGAAAGTAACTCTTTTATTTTCTGCCTATTGGAAGTAAAAGCACGACCAGCAGTAACTTATCTAAAAAATAAATAAATTACTGCTGGTCGTAAGGAGGATTTAACTATGGGAATGTGGGTGGGGAAAGGTAGGAAAGCGAGAAGGTGTTATGGATTTGATGAGATTGCCCTTGTTCCAGGTAGTATTACTATCAATCCAAACGATGTTGATGTAAGTTGGTTGATAAAGGATAAAAAATTTACTATACCTATTATCGCCTCGGCTATGGATGGGGTTGTGGATACAAGGTTTGCTATTGAGATGGGAAAATTAGGAGGAATAGCGGTACTAAACCTTGAGGGTGTCCAGACTCGCTACGAAGATCCTGCCTCTGTTTTGGATGAGATCGCCTCAGTAAAACCAGAAAGATCAACGGAACTCTTGCAAAAGGTGTACAGTGAACCAATAAAAGAAAAACTGATCTCTTTAAGGGTAAAAGAGATTAAAAATGCAGGTGTGTCAGCTGTAGTTTCAGCTATCCCTCAAAAGGCAATGAGATATGGAAAGATTGCTCAGGATGCAGGGGCTGATATATTTGTTGTTCAATCCACAGTGACCACAGTGAGACATGTCTCAACAGAGTATGAGACTGTTGATTTTGAAAAATTATGCAAAGAATTATCTATTCCAGTTATTGTTGGGAATTGTGTAACATTTAATACTACTTTAGAATTGATGAAGACAGGCATTGATGGGGTGTTGATAGGGGTAGGGCCTGGGGCAGCTTGTACTACTAGAGGTGTATTAGGTATTGGTGTCCCTCAGGTTACAGCCACTGCTGATGGAGCTGCAGCAAGAGATTTTTATTATAAACAAACGGGTAAGTATGTGCCTATAATTACTGATGGAGGGATGGCTAGAGGAGGCGATCTTTGTAAAGCTATTGCCTCTGGTGCAGATGCTGTTATGGTAGGCTCTACTTTTGCTCAAGCCAAGGAAGCTCCTGGAAGAGGGTTTCATTGGGGGATGGCAACACCTCATGCTAATCTACCGCGAGGGACAAAGATAAAGGTTGGGACAACTGGGACATTGAAGCAGATATTGTTTGGGCCTGCAGTAAAGGATGATGGATCTCAAAATTTAGTAGGCGCCTTAAAGACCTCAATGGGTTGTTGCGGGGCAAAAAATATTAGAGAGATGCAATTAACAGAATTAATTATTGCTCCTTCCATTAAGACGGAAGGCAAAATTTTTCAACAAGAACAACATGTTGGAATGGGAAAATAATGGAGAAATGATGAATTCTGATTTCATCATTTAATTAATTTGAAGATTATATTAAAAAAGGAAGATTTTAACGATACCTACTTTTTTTTATTTAGAGACCTAATTATTAAGGAAAGTGGGTTATATTTTTCTGAAAAAAAAAAAGGAGGAATTAAGACAGGGTGTCTACGAAGCTATAGAAAATACTGACTGTAAAAATTTGGGTGAATATTATGATTTATTAAAAGATAAATTTAGACAAAAAGGAGAACTAAAAAATTTAATCTCTCTTCTTACTACAGGTGAGACCTATTTTTTTAGAAATAAAGCCCATTTTGAGATATTAAAAGAAAAAATTTTTCCAGAGATAATTAATAAAAAGATTAGGACAACAAGAATAATTAGGATAATGAGCGCTGGTTGCTCTACTGGTGAGGAGCCTTATTCAATAGCTATAATTTTAAAACAATTGATTTTAAATTTGGATAAGTGGGATATCTCTATATTAGCTGTTGATATTAACCAAAAGGTATTAAATGATGCAATAAAAGGGATATATAGAGATTGGTCATTTAGAGGCGTCCCTGAAGGTATAAAAAAAAACTTTTTTACCTATGGAGAAGGAAGGTATAGAATCAGGGATGAAATAAAAAAAATGGTCAATTTCCAGATGTTAAATCTAATTGAAGATAAGTACCCTTCTTATCTTAATAATACCTATGAGATGGATTTAATCTTATGTCGTAATGTAACCATTTATTTTAAGCCTGAGACAACCAGAAATATCATTAGTAGATTTTTTAGATGTCTGTTAAATGGAGGATATTTAATTATAGGTCATTCTGAATCAAGTGAAGAAGTATTTGGAGAATTTAAGAGGATTTATTTGCCTGATGTTGTGATTTTCCAAAGACCAGGGCCAGCGGTAGTAGGACAACAAACCCAAACTTCCAGGTTAAGTGAAGATTTATTAAAATTAAAGACCAGAAATTTAGCTCAAAAAGATGAGAACAAACAAGATGATAGTCCTAAACTTAAAAATGAACAACCAAAAAATTTTGATAATGATAAAGATACATGTCCTGTTAAAGCTGAAGAACGAAGAAGGGTTTATTCATTAAATGAGACAGAGCTTTTTGAAAAGGGTTTAAGTAGTTTTGAAAAAGGGAAGATAACAGAGGCTCTAAATTATTTTCAAGAAGTAGTTGCTCTTAATAATAAAAATGCAAGGGCTTGTTATTATCTTGGTTATATTAAGGCTAATAGAGAGGAGATAGAAGAAGCCAAGGAATGGTGTCAGAAAGCTATTAAAAACGATAGATTAATTGTGGAGGCTTATTATCTACTCTCTATTATTTATAAGGAAGAGGGAGAAAAGGAATTAGCTATCGAGATGTTAAAAAAGACAATTTATATTAATAGCAATTTTATCCTTGGGCACTATAATCTTGGTAATGTCTATAAAGAAAGAAATGAGAATAGATTAGCTATTAAATCATTTAATAATACAAAGAGGATATTAGAAAAGAGGTCGTTAGGGGATTTTATAGAAGGTACAGATGGGATGACGGTTGGGAGGTTGTTAAATATGGTGAATTTTAATATTGAGTTGTTGAAGGAAGATTGATTAATTCAGAATAATGATTTATGAAGTAAAAAATAAACGATTTAATATGCAATCGCTGGCAAACCCGCATAAAAAATGAAAGTACCTATATGCCCATAGATTTTCAAATTATAAAAGATACCCTTAAAAACGACGAAAGGGTGATCTTCGCTTATCTTTACGGTTCTAGCTTATCTAATAATATAAAAATTCCTCGGGATATTGATTTAGCAGTATATGTTGTAGATAAAAAAGATGCCTTTATTGTAAGTAGCGATTTAAAAGTAAAATTAAGTAAGACAACAAATATTCCTCCTGATAGCTTTGATGTTAGGATTATTAATGACCTTTTATCTAGTATAGATGCCTTCTCATTGTTTTATTTAAAGGATGTCCTTGAGGGAGAGGTGCTGGTTGATAAAGACTTTCATTTAAGGGCTAACTATATAGAAAGATATAGTCTTAAATACCGTAGTTCCATTGGAATACTAGATGAGGTAATATGTTGTGGAAATAGATAAAAAGAGGGTACAACGATTTCTTTATGAGATTAAAAAAGATAGTATAGAAATAGAAGGAGTATTGAAGAGATACCCTATTGATTCTAATATAGACCCATTAATTTTTAAAGGGGTTAAATATATGTTAGTTGAAATTGCTGAGGCGATATCCAACATCCTTCAACATATTTTGGCCCAGAGTAAAGGCGTACCTGTAAGTGGCTATATAGATACCATCTTAAAGGCTAAAGAACATCGTGTTATTTCTGAAGCAATATTTCAATCTCTTAAACCATTTTTTGATTTTAGAAATAGTCTTGTTCACAGGTACTGGATAATAGAAGATAAGATTTTGTTGGATAATTTACGAATGGGGATAACTGATTTTTAAAGATTTATTGAAGAGATCGAAAATTTTATTAAAGTAACAGAAGAAATTACGAGGGATAAATAAATGGATAATGTTCGAGAAAAAATAATCATTCTAGACTTTGGCTCCCAGTATACCCAACTCATTGCCAGAAGGGTTAGAGAAAGTAAGGTCTATTGTGAGATACTGCCATTTTCAACACCTATTAATAAACTGAAAGAGCTAGCTCCCAAGGGAATCATTTTTTCTGGAGGGCCGGCAAGTATCTATGACAAAGATGCCCCAATGTGTGCCTTAGAGGTTTTTAATCTGAAGATTCCAATCTTAGGTATCTGTTACGGCCTGCAACTCATTACCCACATCCTTGGAGGCACAGTTGGACAGGCAACAAAGAGAGAATATGGTGGGGCTGATCTTTATGTTAATAGTCAAAGCAATTTATTTAAAGATTTTATCTCTGTTGGAGAGGATAAAACCAGGGTTTGGATGAGTCATGGGGATTTAATTGAAAAACTTCCAGAGGGTTTTGAGACAATTGCCCATACACACAACGCCCCTTTTGCTGCAATCTGTAAACCAAATAAGAATATCTATGGGGTACAATTCCATCCAGAGGTTGTTCATACAGATAAAGGTTTACAGATAATAAGGAATTTTTTATTTGAGATATGCAGTTGTTCAGGTAACTGGACAATGAAATCCTTTGTTGAATATTCACTCGAACATCTTAAAAAGACTGTTGGAGATAAAAAGATTGTCTGTGCCTTAAGTGGGGGAGTTGATTCCTCTGTAGTATCGGTATTACTTCATAAGGCAATAGGGGATCAATTAACCTGTATTTTTGTCAATAACGGACTTTTAAGATGTGGAGAGGCTGAAAAGGTAGTTGAGACATTTGAATCTAATTTTCATATTAAACTTAAATATATCGATGCAGTAAAAAGGTTTTTAGATAGACTCGAAGGGGTCGTTGATCCAGAGAAAAAGAGGAAGATTATTGGGAATGAATTCATCGCAATATTTGAGGAAGAGGCAAATAAACTAGGAAAGATAGATTTTTTAGCCCAGGGGACATTATATCCTGACGTAATAGAGAGTGTATCAGTGAAAGGCCCTTCTGCTGTGATTAAGTCTCACCACAATGTTGGAGGACTGCCAGAAAAGATGAATCTAAAACTTATAGAACCTCTGCGGGAGTTATTTAAAGATGAGGTGAGACAACTTGGCTTGGAATTAGGTCTACCAGAAGAGATTATCTGCCGACAGCCTTTTCCTGGGCCTGGCCTGGCTATCAGGATATTAGGGGAGATAACCCAGGAAAGGATAGATATCTTACGTTTGGCAGATGCAATAGTCCTTGAGGAGATTAAGAATGCTGGTTTATATAAACAGATCTGGCAGGCATTTGCTATCCTGCTTCCTATCAAGACCGTTGGAATAATGGGAGATGAGCGGACATATGATAACGTGATCGCCATTAGGGCGGTAAATAGTACAGATGGTATGACCGCTGATTGGGTAAGGTTGCCTTATGATCTTTTAGGGAAGATTTCTAATCGGATTATTAATGAGGTGAAGGGGGTTAATCGGGTAGTTTATGATATTAGTTCGAAACCACCAAGTACGATTGAGTGGGAGTGATGCCTATGATGACCCACTCTGATTTTGTCCATCTTCACATCCACACCCAATACAGCCTCCTTGACGGCGCATGCCGAATAGACCAACTGTTAAAACTGGCTAAGGAATATAAAATGCCTGCCCTAGCTATAACTGACCATGGGAACATGTTTGGGGCAGTTGAGTTTTATAAAAAGGCTACCGCTGCGGGCATTAAACCAATAATTGGTTGCGAGGTCTATGTAGCGCCTCAAAGCCGTCTGAAGAAGGATTCTTCAAATAATACAAAAGACACCTCCTACCATCTGGTCTTGCTAGTTAAAAATGAGATCGGGTATAGAAATCTTGTTAAATTGGTATCATCTGCTTACACTGAAGGTTTTTACTATAAACCAAGGATAGATAAAGAATTACTGGCTAAACATGCCGAAGGTTTGATTGCCCTTAGCGCCTGTCTAAAAGGAGAGATCCCTGTCTTATTAAATGCAGGATTGGAGGAGAAGGCCATTCAGGTTGCTCAGGAATATAAAGGGATAATGGAGGAAGGTTGTTTTTATCTTGAGGTACAAAAGAATGGGATTAAAGAGCAAGATCGGGCGAATGAGGGATTAATTAAGATTGGGAAGGAACTTTCTCTCCCCCTTGTGGCTACAAATGATTGTCATTACCTGGCCAAGGAAGATGCAAAGGCTCATGATATCCTCCTTTGTATCCAAACCAGCAAGACTATTGAGGATACTAAACGCCTAAGTTTTTCCACAGATGAATTCTATTTTAAATCCCCAGAGGTAATGAAAGGTCTATTTGCTGATATACCTGAGGTAATAGAAAATACTGTTTCCATCGCTCAAAGATGCAATTTTGAATTTGAGTTCGGAAAGCTACACCTACCTCATTATACTGTCCCTGATAATTTTAATCTTGATACGTACCTCGATCATCTTGCCAAGGAAGGATTGAAGGAACGGTATCCTGAATTAGATAGCAATAACGAAGAACCAATAACAAAAAACCAAGAACGAATAACCCGATTCGAAACTGAACTTGAAATAATTCATAAGATGGGTTATTCAGGTTACTTTTTGATTGTTTGGGATTTTATTAACTATGCCAAGACTCATGATATACCTGTTGGCCCAGGGAGAGGATCAGCAGCCGGGAGTTTGGTCGCTTATGCCTTAGGAATAACAGATATTGATCCATTGAGGTATAAACTTTTATTTGAGCGGTTCCTAAATCCTGAACGAGTCAGTATGCCTGATATAGATGTCGATTTTTGTATGGAAAAGAGGGAGGATGTTATTAAATATGTTACCAATAAATATGGGAAGGAAAATGTTGCCCAGATAATCACCTTTGGAACAATGGCTGCCAAAGGGGTAATTCGTGATGTCGGCCGTACCTTAAATATGCCATATAGTGAAGTGGATAAAATAGCCAAACTTGTACCCAATATCCTTAATATTACCTTACAAGAGGCAATTAAACAAGAACCTAAGCTCCAGGAATTAAGGGATAAAGATTCAAGGGTACAAGAACTTTTAAAGATAGCCCTGACCCTTGAAGGTCTGCCTCGTCATGCCTCCATTCATGCTGCGGGTATAGTAATCACTCCAAGGCCATTAACCGAATATGTCCCGCTTTATAAAGGGCAAAAAGGTGAAGTTGTAACTCAGTTTCCAATGAATATCTTAGAGTCTATTGGTCTTTTAAAGATGGACTTCCTTGGGTTAAAGACTTTAACAGTTATCCATAACGCCATTAATCTCATAGAAAAATCAAAGGGGTTAAGGTTAGATATCAGTACCATTCCAATAGATGACAAAGTCACATTTGAATTGCTTTCCAAGGCCCAGACAATTGGTATCTTCCAACTAGAAAGTTCAGGGATGAGAGATCTGTTAAGAAAATTAAAGCCTGAATACTTTGAAGAACTAATTGCTGCTGTAGCCTTATATCGTCCAGGTCCTTTAGGCAGTGGGATGGTAGATGATTTTATCAAGCGGAAACATGGCAAAGTCCCAATTGAATATGATTTACCCGAATTAGAACCAGTTCTTAGAGATACCTATGGGATTATTGTCTATCAGGAACAGGTCATGCAGATAGCCAGCGCTGTTGCCGGGTTCACCATGGGACAGGCCGATCTCTTGCGCAGGGCTATGGGGAAAAAAAAGCATGAGGTCATGGAGAAACAGAGTCAGGTATTTATAGCCGGGGCAAAAGAAAGAGGAAAGGACCCTGAGATTGCAAAAAAGATATTTGATTTAATGGCCTATTTTGCGGGTTATGGTTTTAATAAGTCTCACAGTGCTGCCTATGCCCAGATAACTTACCAGACCGCTTATCTCAAGGCTCATTACCCAGTAGAATTCATGGCTGCCTTATTAACAAGTGAAATTGATAATACTGATAAGATTGTGAGGTATATTAGTGAGTGTAAAGAGATGGGGATAGAAGTCCTGCCCCCGGACGTTAATATAAGCATAAGTGATTTTTATGTAAAAGATAATAAGATAAGATTTGGATTAGCCGCAGTTAAGAATGTAGGAGAAGCTGCAGTAAGTGCAATTATCAGGACAAGGGAAGAACATGGTGATTTTAATTCAATCTATGATTTTTGTGAATATGTAGATTTAAGGGTAGTTAATAAAAGGGTAATGGAGAGTCTTATTAAATGTGGGGCATTCGATTCAACTGGCTGGAAACGGGCTCAGATTATGTCAGTCGTAGATAAAGCTACGGAATTTGCTCACTTTAAGCAGAAAGAACGTTCAGATGGACAGATCAATTTATTCGATCTGTTTGAAGAATCAGAACCTAAGGCTAAGAATAGCTATGAACAAAAGCCAGAGATTGAAGAATGGGGAAAAAGTGAGCTTTTAGCCTTTGAAAAAGAGGTAACAGGCTTTTATATAACAGGACATCCATTATCTGCTTATGAGAAAGAAGTTAAACGTTTTGCCTCTGCTAACACCTCAAATCTAAATAAATTAACAGATGGACAAAATCTAACCATAGGTGGTATTATTGCCAGCCTAAAGACAATAACGACTAAAAAAAATGAACGGATGGCCTTTGCTACTATTGAGGACCTTTATGGATTAGTTGAATTAATAATATTTCCAGAACTATATAAAAAACACGCTGAGATATTAGCAGCCGATAAACCCATTTATATAAAAGGTATATTAGATGCCAAAGAGGATGTCAACAAGATCGTTGCTAATGAGATTATGTTGCTTTCTGATGTACGGAGTAGTATGACTAAAAATGTCCATATCCGTCTTTCTACACTTGGTTTGGCAGAGGAGCATTTGTTGAGCTTAGAAAAAATTTTAAACAGTTATGACGGTGCCGGTAGATGTAATGTTTTGCTTCACCTATTGTTAGGTAACCAAGATAGTGAAGTGGTGATTGCGGTGGACGAAAAGATTAAGGTCTTGCCGGATGAGAGATTGGTGACGGATATTGAGAAGGTCTTTGGGGGGGATGTGGTTTATTTTGAGTGAAGAGAGTAGGACGAGCTAGCTCGTCCTACTCTCTTCACTTTTTTCCAGGTTTTATTTATCCAACATATTTTGCTTCACCAAAAGCTAAAATGGGCAAAAATATAAATGGGAGAAAGATCAATCCAAGACCAAAGAAAAATCATTTGTTAAAGTTTTTCGCAATGGCTAGGTAAAGAAGAATATGTACAATAAGGTCTATTATAGGAATAAAGAGTAGGAATACCCACCACCATGGCTTATTCGCTATTTCAGTTATGATAACAAGATTAAATATTGGGATAAAAATAGACATCTTTCCAAAATAAATGCTGTATTCTCTAGGTGTCTAGGGGCAAAAGAAGACAAAAATTTTGCTGGAGTGAGTTATTTAGTAGGCTTTTTGTAAAATTTCTTAGCACAGATTCCCGTAAAATTGCCTCTGTTT
>JAZDLJ010000166.1:0-5332 GCA_043802115.1 bacterium
GTCAATTTCTTTGAGTGAAGCCCATGTTAAAGGTACTTTCAGTTACCAAAGAACAAAAGGAAATAAAAATCCACAATATTTAATTGAATTCATTTAATTTTTAATTGGACACTAGTGCAACAAAAAATATCATTTTAACCCGTTTGCAGTATAATCAGATGTTCTAGAAATAAATACTAGTCGGAGAAAAAATTTTTGGTTCACGCCAAAAATTTTCTCCCCTCCTTACCACCTAATCAACGCCGATGCCCAGGTTAGTCCTCCTCCAAAGGCCGTTAATAATATATTATTCCCTTCTTTTATCCTACCTTCCATAAAGGCATGATAAATAGCTATTGGAATCGTCCCTGCTGAATTATTACCAAATTTATTAACAGTAATACATATCTTATCTTTAGGAATGCCTAATTTTTCTGCCGTAGCAGTCATAATTCGCATGTTGGCTTGATGAGGGACAAACAAATCAATATCAGAAGCCGTGAGCTTATTATAAGTTAAAGCGACTTCCGCTGCCTCAGAAAGTGATTTTACCGCGATTTTAAACAGTCCATTTCCCTTCATCCTTATATAATGATCACCTCTATCAACTGTTTCATGGCTTGAAGGGGATTTACCCCCGCCAGCAGGGATATACAGTAATTCAGTGTAGGCGCCATCAGAAAATAGATGTGTAGACAATATCCCTCTGTCTTCTTGTTCTCCAGGGCCCAGAACTACAGCTCCTGCTCCATCGCCAAAAAGGACACAAGTATTCCGATCTTTCCAATCCGTAACCTTAGAAAGAGTATCCACACCAATTACAAGGACATGTTTACAAAAACCATTTTTTATATACTGATCCGCAATAGATAAGGCGTAGATAAAACCTGAACATGCAGCTGCTATATCAAAGGCAAATGCCCTATTGGCGCCAAGTTCATGCTGAACAAAACATGCAGTTGCCGGGAGAGGCATATCTGGAGTAAAGGTAGCTAAGATGATACTATCAATGTCCTGTGGTGTTAAATTTGCCCTTTTAATAGCCTCCCTTGAGGCTTCAACAGCCAAAGACCCACTAGTTTCTTCTTTTACAGCGATTCTTCTCTCTTCAATGCCTGTTCGAGTTTTTATCCAGTCATCAGATGTATCTACCATCTTTTCTAAGTCAAAATTAGTCAAAATTCTTTTTGGTAAAGCTGCCCCAATACCTTTGATATAAGATCTAATCACTTGACTCCTCTTTCATAGTTCATCTTTCATCATTGAAGTTATCTACTTCCTCACAATGCTTTCTTTTAATTGTTGCCATATGCCTGCCGAACCTTTTCTAGAACCTACTGGGATATTTGAATGATCAACCGTTAACGGATTAAGAGCATTAATACTTTCGCAAATATGTTTATTAACATTGTTTTTAACAAACTCACTCGCAACTTTTATAGCATTTTTAATGGCCTTTGCATCAGATCTTCCATGACTAATAATAACAACTCCATTTATCCCTAATAAAGGCGCTCCTCCATACTCAGAATAATCAACCTTTCGTTTAAAGGCTTTAAAAGATGGTCTGGCTAAAAGATAGCCTACCTTACTAAAAAACCTTTTTTCAAATTCTTCTTTTAGTAATACCTCTACCATCTCCGCTACACTTTCGCTAATCTTTAACACTATATTTCCAACAAACCCATCACAAACTACAACATCTACCTTTCCTCTGTAGACATCCCCACCTTCTACATTTCCTATAAAATTTATTGGCGCTTCTTTTAATGTCCTAAAAGCCTCTTTGATTAAATCACTCCCTTTACCCTCTTCTTCACCTATATTTAAAAGGCCTATGGAGGGAGATTCTACTTTAAATATATATTTTGAATAAATGGAGCCCATTATAGCAAACTGGAGAAATTGACTTGGATTACAATCCACGTTAGCGCCAACATCAAGCATTATAGTGAACCCTTTACGAGTTGGTAAAAGTGTAGCTATGGCAGGTCTTTCAACCCCTTTTAATGTCCCTAGATATACCTTGGCTACTGCCATAGCTGCCCCAGTATTACCTGCACTTATAACTGCATCCGCCTCTCCTGATCTTTGAAGGGAAGTAGCAACAGTTATTGAAGATTTTTTCTTTTGACGTAGGGCAAGAGAGGGTAATTCATGCATTGCAACTACTTCTGGGGCATGTTTTACATATATGGATAAACCTTTAAGATTATATTTAGATAATTCCTCTTTTACAATATCTTCATAACCAACCAATAAGACTTGTATCCCATATGCCTGAGCAGCATGGACTGCTCCTTCAACTACTACCTTAGGGCCCTTATCTCCTCCCATAGCATCTACAGCGATTATCATAGTATATCATCATCCTTTAGTTTTTTCTTTTTTAACTATTATTTGACGACCTTTATAATATCCACAATTAGAACATATAGTATGTGGTAAATGTAAGTCCTGACAATGTGGACAAGCTACTAAGTTTGGAATAGTCAAGGCGTCATGAGCCCTTCTTTTGTCTCTTCTTGCCTTTGATGTTTTTTTCTTTGGTACAGCCATGTTTTTACCTCCTTTACATTTGCAACAGAAAGAAAGTAGTTTTTTTACTTTCTTTCTGTTGCAAATGTTTTTTTTTAAATTAATAAAAAAAGCACTTGATAAACTATCCTTTTACACTATTCCAAGTTAGGTTTTTCTTAGTGATTGTGTTAGTTAAAAACCAGCAGTTAAGGCACAAAGTTTTTTAAGATTTTTTGTTTTTTTCCTTTGTGCCTTAACTGTTAGTTACAAAACCAACCTGCTTAAACCTAACTCGGAGTAGTCTAACGCCTAAAAAATTACGTCTGAAAAGTAGAGAAAGTAAAAAAACTACTTTATCTACTTTTCAGACGTAAAATAATCTTTCAGGGCATTTAATCTTGGATCAACCTCTTTTTTTTTACATTGACATTCTTCCAGATTTAGATTTATCCCACATTTAGGACAAAGACCACGGCAGGCATCTTTGCATAACGATTTAATAGGTATAGCCAACAATAATTGCTGCCTGATAATTTCCTGGAGGTCTATAGAATCGCCTTCGTAATAGTTTATATCAAGATCCTCCTCACTTAATTCTATTTCTTCTTTAAAATTTTTATGAGGGGGTTTTGGTTCGTATAATATATTAAACGAATCCTCTATCTCAAAATTAAAGGAGGTTAGGCATCTACTACATTCTAATCCTACCTTCGTTTTTAGAGTACCTCCCACATAGATATTATTACCAGATTTAGTAGCTTTTCCAGTTGCAGTTATCGGAAATTTAAAGACACAATCTGCTTCTTCAAAGTTAAAGGCCTCCGGGTTATCGGTTATATTAAAATCTAATCCTTCCTGGGTTATTTCGTCTAGTCTTATTTTCATATTAAACTCTCGTTTTTAGTGGCATCCTTCATTTAAGCCGAAAAGTAGTTTACACTTTTTTTATTTTTCAACATAGAGAATACAGAGAAATGCAGAGGTTCACAGATTTTTTTCAAGTAACTCCTTCTTTTTCTTTTAGTTTTTCTCTGTGTATCTCTATACTCCTCTGTGTTCTCTGTGTTGATCTTTAAAAAAAATGTAAACTTACAAATGAAGGATGTCTTTTTAGTTCGTCGTTTTTGGTTCTACACAGGTTGAAAATTTTTACCACAGACAGGGATAAAGTAAAAAATAACTTTATCCCTGTCTGTGGTAAAAATCCCCTCCATAAATATCATTAATCACCACCACTGGTAAACCCTCAATCTCTAGTTTGTAAATGGCTTCTGGTCCTAAATCTTCATAGGCAAATAACTCAGCTTTTTTAATAAATTTAGAGATAAAGGCACCTGCCCCTCCAATAGTAGCAAAGTAAATCGCCTTGTGATCCTGCATACTTTTTATAGCAAGTTGAGAACGATATCCTTTTCCGATCATTCCCTTCAGACCTCTTTCAAGTAACCTGGGGGTATATTTATCCATTCTACAACTTGTTGTCGGTCCTACTGCACCGATTATTTTATCAGGACTTGGGGGAGTTGGGCCAGCATAATATATAACCTGATCTTTTAAATCAAAAGGTAATCCCTTATCATTATCTATCGCTTCTATAAATCTTTTATGAGCCTCATCTCTGGCAGTATAGAGTGTCCCATAAACTAAATATTGTTCACCAGCTTTTTTATTGGCTATTTTTTCCTCTGTTAAAGGTAAGATAAGTTTCTCCATTACCTGTTATATTACCACCTCTGCATGGCGATGAGCATGACAATTAATATTTACGGCTACAGGAAGGCTGGCTATATGACATGGATAAACTTCAGCATGAACAGCTAAAACTGTAGTTTTACCTCCAAATCCTGCAGGGCCTATCCCTAATTCATTAATTTCAAGAAATAATTCATTTTCAATAGCTGCAATTTTAGGGTCGGCATTATTTTTTCCAAGGGGTCTTAAGAGGGACTTCTTAGCTAGAAGAGCACAGGTTTCAATGTCCCCACCGATACCAATGCCAACTATAAGTGGAGGACAGGCATTCGCCCCTGCGGTTTTCACTGTCTCAATGGCAAATTTTTTAACCCCCTCAGTTCCTTCACAAAGAGGTAACATTTTTACAGCGCTCATATTTTCACTCCCAGCCCCTTTTATCATTAATTGTACCTTTAGTTTATCTCCAGGTGTAAGGGTCACATGTACAATTGATGGGGTATTGTCCTGGGTATTTTCCCTCCAAAGAGGATTATTGACAACGGATTTCCTTAAATATCCTTCTTTGTATCCTTGCCGTACCCCTTCGTTAATTGCCAGATAGATATCCCCCTCAATAACCAATTCTTGTCCGATATCTATAAAAAATACACATATTCCAGTGTCTTGACATAAGGGGATATCTTCCTGTTCCGCTATCTCTGCATTTTTTTTAAGGGATTCTAATACATATTGAGCTAAGGAAGAAGTTTCGTCTTTACAAGATCGATCTAGGGCATTCTTTATATCAGAGGGTAATTGGTAGTTAGCTTTTATACATAGTTCCTTAACCTTATCTACAATTGAGTTAGAGTTTATTTTGCGTATCACTTTAATTCTTTTCTAGTATCCTTTTCACCTTATTAAAGGCATCTTTCGCAAAGATAAAAAATTCTTTACTTTCTTGTAATGTAGGTTTTCCCTTTGGAAGTAACCCTAATTCAGCAGGATACCTAGACTCAATAGACATCTTTCCAAAATAAATGCTGTATTCTCTAGGTGTCTAGGGGCAAAAGAAGACAAAAATTTTGCTGGAGTGAGTTATTTAGTAGGCTTTTTGTAAAATTTCTTAGCACAGATTCCCGTAAAATTGCCTCTGTTT
>JAZDLJ010000229.1:0-5592 GCA_043802115.1 bacterium
TATCTTAAACGACTTCCAATTAGAGGCAAATGCCTCTTTGGTTAATGTCCTGAAAAGGAAAAAAAATCTTTTTATAAAGAATGAGCTTGAAAGTGACAATACCCCTGAATCAAAAGAGGCTCTATTGACCTTAGAAAAAAAATTTACTACAGTCTGTGTGCCAGTGATTATAAAAAAAAAATTACTAGGTATTATAAACCTCGGAGAAAAACTTACAAATGAAATATATACAAATGAAGACCTGAATCTCCTCTCTACCTTAGCAAACCAATTATCAGTTGCCTTGGAAAACGCGATATCTTACGATGAACTCTCCAAGACCTATAAAGAACTCCATGATACCCAAGCGCAATTAGTTCATTCAGCAAAATTGGCTTCTATTGGAGAAATGGCTGCTGGAGTTGCTCATGAGGTAAATAATCCGATCTCATTTATTGATAAACGGTTAGAAGGGATGAGATTTATTTTAGAAGACTTAGAGGTTAACAGGATATCTACTTCAGAGGCATGTGCAGAATTAGGGGCAATGATAAAAAAGGCTGACGAATCTGTAGTAAGGATTAAAAATATTGTCCATTCCCTTCTTAATTTTTCTAGAAAGGGTGATAATAACAGGGGTATTGTAAATATTTCTGATGATACGTTAAATAATACCCTGGTTATTTTAGAAAATCGCTTACGACACGATCAGATTTCTCTTGAAAAGATCTACGGAAAGGTAGATAATTTTCAAGGGGATTTACAGCAGTTGAACCAGGTCTTTCTAAATCTCCTGTCTAATGCAATTGATAGTATTGATGAGGCTAGAATAAGGGGGAAATCTCAGGCAGGTCATATTCAACTTATCACTAAACAAGGCGAGGGACATGCTGTTATTTCTATTAAGGATGACGGGATAGGTATACCCAGAGAGATTCAGGATAAAATATTTGACCCATTTTTTACTACGAAGGAGGTTGGAAAAGGGACTGGCTTAGGATTATATATTAGTTATCGGATTGTTCAAGATCATAGAGGAAGTATTGAGGTAAAAAGTGAAGAAGGGGAAGGGGCAGAATTTATTATTAAGCTGCTGATTGAGAACTAATTTTATAGATAAAAGACTTAAAACCTTTGTGCCTTAATTGGAGGAAGATAATGTTATGCTTGATGACTTAAATTATAAAAGTTATCCTATTTTGTATATAGATGATGAGAGAGAGGCAATTGATTGTCTTAGATTAATCATTAGGGACGAATTTGACCTCTCAACCACTACGAATCCTCAACAAGCCCTCAAGATGATTAAGGAAAAGGATTATGCAGTGGTTATCTCAGATCAAAAAATGTCGTCAATGAAAGGAAGTAAGCTGTTAGCTGCGGTAAAAAAAATTTGCCCTGATGTAATAACTATCTTAATGACTGCCTTTACTGATCTTGATGTAGCTATCTCTGCTGTTAATGAGGGCGAGATTTATCGGTATATTCCTAAGACTGCAACTAATGATGAGACGAGGTTATTTATCAAACAGGCAATTCACCAATACCATCTACTCATTAAAATGAAGAGGCTGGAGGCAATGGTAAGTGAGTATGACTATGACAATATTGAATTGATCGAGCTACAACCAGAGATAAATGAAAAGAAGGAATGCCGAACTAATTTTATTGAGGACTATAATGAGGATACCTTTTTCCTTGTTCAGGGCTATTATAATAAGCTAGAGGGTATAGCTTCCAGGGCATTTGGAAAATTAGGTGCTGATAAAAATCCTGAGCCTGGCTTAAGAGATAAGATTGAGGATTTACAAATACATTTTATGGCCTATACTAATATTGGTGATAGGAAGAAGGTTAGAAAGTTATTAGCTGGGTATTTATCTGAAGAAGAAATGGCGGGAGTGATTTATAATCAAGAAATTGACTATGAAGGTTTATCTGAATTGCTCAAAGAAAAAATTGTAGATAAAGATGAGAGGAATACAATAGTGTCTGAGGTAATAAGCGCTAAGGCGATGCTGTATCAGATGGTAGTTTACAGTCCCAGCAAGATAGGTATAATTCAGCAACAATTGGAAGGGGTTTATTATACTATTTATCCAAGACGTGAAGGGGAGAAGGTGATTGTGCAGTGCAATAAGTTTATTGATGGTGAAATGATTGAGTGTCGGGCGAGGGATGATGGCATGGTAGAGGGGTTTGATGAGGATGGGAAGAGGCTTGGGATGCCTGGGGAGTTTTTTGAGATGGTTGTGGGGGAAGTGGGGGAGTAGGTTAAGAGGAACATTCTGATATACTTGATTTTAAATTCCTAAATTTTTATTTTAACGAATAATTTTCATTGTTTTTGGGTATTATAGGGTTAGCTTAAGATCGATAACATGGTTGGTATAATTGTTATAACTTAATCATCATATCATCTAAGGAGATCTGATAAAATGAATGCCCAAATAAAAGACAAAGAAAAACGAAGGCAGAAAGAAAAAAGAGCAAGCAAACGCTTAATTAAATCTAGTACTGCTAAGGTAACAATAAAAAGTGGCGCTCACTTTCAAGAATACAAAGTTGAGGTGAGGGATATCGGAGAAGAAGGGGTGTTTGTTGAATCAGATGCATTAGCAGCCGAATTCGTCGATAAACAAAGTCGTTTACACAAGCAGGCAGTAGATATAATCTTAACTATTGCAAAATCGTCAAGTCCGATTAACTTAAGCGGGGAAATAATCTGGGTTAATAAGAGAAATATAAGGAATAAAAAAGATGGCCTTGGAATTAAGTTTACAGAGATTACGCTTAGTGATAAAAAGGCATTAAGAAGTTATATTAAAACAGCTAAAAATATTCGCAAGTGTAGAGATCAAGAGGTTTTTCCTATAAAGGTTGATTCTACAATTATTGTTAAAAAAAAGAAGGCGGATGTTTATAATTTTTTAAAAGATATCGCTAATTTCCCTAATTTTATTAATACAATAAAAGATATCCAGATACTAAAGCAAGGGAAGAATAGATTGATCTCCGCGTGGAAATTGGACTTTGAAGGTACTATTATTGAATGGACCCAAAAAGCTATCTTTGACGATAAAAATAAGACAATAAGATTTAAACTATTAGAAGGGGATTTTACTAGATATGAAGGGAGATGGGCATTATTTGAATTACTTGCTGGAACAGAGATTTCTCTCTCTGTTATTGTAGATTGGGGAGTTCATAGTCTTAATAAATTTTTCTATGCTGAACTCCAGAAGAAGACCCAGGAGATTATCCAGGGCATATTAGACTCGATAAAAAAGAAATTATGGGTAGGCAAGTGTAATAAGTTAAATAAATTTGCTTTTCTTGTTCATCCATATGATTTAGATGTAATTCATACTTCTTTTGATGAACTTGATTTTAAATCAAAGAGACATACCTTTTTAGAAAAGATCTTTGAAAATGCAGAATCCTTTGTTTGTTCTCATGTAATTGGGACAAGGTCAAAGACAGGGCAGGAGATTGATGGGGAATTAATCTATTGTCCATTATTACCAAACCAAATCCTGGAGTTAGATGCAGAGCTTATCTTAAAAAGAATTATTGATGCAGCCAGGATAGCGGAAAAGGTAGGGGCCAAGATTGTTGGGTTAGGGGCATATACAGCAGGTGTAGGGAAAAAGGGGGTCTTGATTGCCCGTGCCTTGAATATCCCAGTAACTACAGGGACAAGTTATACTATAGCTACAGCTATTGAAGGTTTATTATACGCTACTAATAAGCTAGGGATAGATGTAAAAGAGTCTAGGTTAGCAATTGTAGGTGCTTCAGGAAGCATTGGCAGTCTTTTTGCCCATACCATGATAGATGATATCTCAATTTTAACCCTGATTGGAAGGAATAAAGGTAAAACCGAATATCTGGCCAGGGATTTAAAGGATAGAAAGAAGCTTAACCTTGATATTACCACTGATATCTCAAAAGGGATTTCCATGGCAGATATTGTAGTTATTGCTACCAATACCCCTTCTGAGATTATAGATATTAATGACTTAAAATCAGGGGCTATTGTCTTTGACATCTCTGTCCCTAAGAATATTTCCAGGGAAAAGGCCTTATTGAGAAAAGATATCCTGGTCTTTGATGGTAGTATCATAAAGCCCCCAGGTAAGGTAGAGTTTAATTTTCATTTTGGCTTAGCCCCAGGGCTATGTTATGGCTGTATAGCCGAGACTATGATCTTGACCCTAGAAGAACGCTTTGAATCCTTTTCCATTGGAGGTAAGATTAGTGTAGATACGGTAAGAGAGATTCATCGACTAGGGCAAAAACATGGATTTGAATTAGCCAGTCTGAGGAGTTTTGGCAACGAAGTTACAGAGGAAGACTTTAAACGGGTAAAAAAAGATATGAGAAGATAATGGATTAAAAAACTATGAATATCTATGTAGTATTTTCCTTAGCTGCATTTATCTTTTGTTATATTATTGCTATCTATTCATATTTAAAGGATAGACAAAATTTTTTAAATAAAATTTTTTCTATCCAAGCCATCTTTATAGGGACATGGTGTCTCTTTCCTACGGTAACGTTATTAGTCCCAAATATAAAACAGGCTATTCTTAATATAAAAATAATTTACATTGCCGCAGTCTTAACCCCGCCAACAGTTATGCATTTTATCTTTGAACTAATTCGAACAGAAAAAAATGATAAGAAATATAAGATATTGTACCTTTTTTATATTATATCCTTCTTCTTTATCTGTTTAATACCTACACCATTTTTTTTAAATGATATTTTTTTTGTTAAAGGACATTTTGCTATTAAATTAAATCCTTTTTTTATTTTTTTTGTCTTATTTTTTGGTACAGTACTTCTATATGCATATTATGAGCTTTATAAGGCATACAAAAAAGAATCAACAGGGATTAAAAAAAATCAATATAAATATGTTCTAGTTGCTTATGTTATTGCTTTTACAGGAGGTCTGATCTATTTTGTCCCATCTTTTATTAAAAAACCAGAACTTTTTCCGCATGATATTTTAATAATGATCTGTATAGGTACTATGGTTTATGCCATCGTCAAACACCGACTCATGGACATCAGCATCGTCCTCCGTGAGGCCACCATCCACACCCTCTCCGCCCTCGCAATCAGTGCAATCTTCATCATCATCGGCCTCCACTTTTTCTCAAAGCCAGTATTCATCGCCCTTCTCTTCTCCGCTACCCTGATCTCCTCTCTCACCCATGAACCAATTAAACGCCTCCTCCGTCCAATCATCTTTGGGGTCAAGTTTGAATACCAAAAGACTATAAGCAATTATAGCCAAGAACTAGTATCTATCCTAAACATTAATGAACTCGCAAATAAAACCATCGATGTTATTGTCAAAGCTATGAGACTAAGACAAGGTTTTATTATGCTTTGGGATAATAAAAAAGAGGTATATAATGTAAAGACAAGATATGGATTTGAAGATAATCTTGAAGACAGTATCTTAAACGACTTCCAATTAGAGGCAAATGCCTCTTTGGTTAATGTCCTGAAAAGGAAAAAAAATCTTTTTATAAAGAATGAGCTTGAAAGTGACAATACCCCTGAATCAAAAGAGGCTCTATTGACCTTAGAAAAAAA
>JAZDLJ010000264.1:0-6141 GCA_043802115.1 bacterium
TCTGTTCTATAGATATTGAGATATAACTTTTATGTATATCGTTATAGTAATTTAGAATAGAATTACTATAAGTAACTAATTCTTTCCATCCTTTTTTATAGAGAATCTGATTGTAATTATTTTTAAATTTTATTATTTGGTAATGATAATCCATAGATTTTTTCTGACAGGCTGTTGTGATCATTAAAAAGATAAAAATAAGGTAGATGCATAAATCTGTTGTATTGGACATAAAATTTTGTTATAGTTTTTTGCATCCTTCATTTACTAGTTTACACTTTTAGAGCGTATTCTTTAGAAAGCAAAAAAAACAAAAAACTTTTTAGACACAGATTAACACAAAGATACACGGATTAAAACCGTTTAATTAGCGTTAGTTAGATATAATACTTAATGTTTATTAGGTTAATTATTTTGTAGTAGTGTTTTTAAAAAATCTGAGTATATCCGTGTCTAAATAATAAAAAAGTGTAAACTACTTTCGCCTCTTAAGATGAAAGATGCCGAAAATTTAAATATAAAAATGCCTAGGTTAGAAATTTTAAAAGAGCTAAGCAACTACTAAAAATTAAAATAATACAATATTATGCTTAATAATACAACTTATAAAGATTCTGGTGTGGATATTAATTTAGGTAATGAATTTGTAAAAAGGATTAAACCGATAGTTAAATCGACCTTTAGACCAGAAGTGTTAACGGATTTAGGTGGTTTTGGAGCTTTGTTTAATATAAATTTTAAAAAATATAAAGAACCACTGTTAGTTTCAACGACAGATGGGGTAGGAACAAAATTAAAAATTGCTTTTATATTAGACAGGCATAACAGCGTAGGTATTGATTTAGTTGCAATGTGTGTTAACGATCTTATTGTTCAAGGGGCGGAACCACTTTTTTTTCTTGACTATATTGCTACTTCTAAACTTGATCTAAATAAGGCAGAGGATATTATAAAAGGAATTGCTCAGGGATGTCAGGAGGCAGGATGTTCTCTTGTTGGTGGGGAAACGGCTGAAATGCCTGGTTTTTATTCATCAAATGAATACGATCTGGCTGGTTTTGCTGTTGGTATTGTAGAAAAGAGTAAGCTGGTAGATGGTTCCCATATAACCCCTGGTAATCTTATTATTGGCTTAGAATCAAACGGACTCCATAGTAATGGATATTCGTTAGTAAGAAAATTATTTTTAGAAAAATTTGATTATGATTTAAATAAGACATATTTTAATCTCCCTCACACTCTAGGAGTGGAGTTGTTAAAACCAACTCGTATTTACGTAAAAAGCATACTTAGACTTATTGAATCTTATGAGATTAAAGGAATAGCCCATATTACTGGTGGTGGTTTAACAGAAAATATACCGAGAATACTTCCTGATGGATGCCAGGCGGTGATAGATTTCAACAAATGGACACCTCCTGCTATTTTTGCTTCGATTTCTGAAATGGGGAGGGTAAGTCAGGAAGAGATGTACAAGGTTTTTAATATGGGGGTTGGCCTTATAATGGTTATTGATGAAAAAGACGAAAAAAGTATCCTGGACGACTTGCAGAGGTTGGGAGAAAAGGGTTTTTTGATAGGGAGAATAGAAGCGGGCGAATCTGGGGTGTCTTATATATCTTGACAGTCCGATATAATTTGAGTTATAATAAACAGCTAGTTAAATTAAAATAGCTGTTTATTGTAGATTTAAAATTGACAGTATTAATAATAACAATAAATTAATGAATATGATTAATAGGTTAATGTTATATGTTTGACAGTTTGGGAAATAAATTACAAGACATACTAAAAAGATTAAAAAGCAGGGGAAAATTATCTGAGGATATTATCCAGGAGGCTCTCAAAGAGATTAAGCTTGCCTTGCTTGAAGCCGATGTTAATCTTAAGGTTGTAAAAAGTTTTATTGAGAGGATAAAACAGAGGGCTATAGGGCAGGAAGTCTTAAAAAGTATAACTCCTGGGCAACAAGTGGTTAAGATTGTTTATGACGAAATGGTTTTGCTTTTGGGTGAAGAAGAAAATAAAACAATTCAATATGATATTTCTTTGCCCCACATTATTCTTTTAGCTGGATTGCAGGGCTCAGGTAAGACAACCTCGTCTGCTAAGTTAGCCAGTCTATTCAAAAAACAAAAAAAAATTTCGCTTTTGGTTGCAGCAGACGTTTATAGGCCTGCAGCAATTACTCAATTAGAGTATTTGGCTAAACAAATAGGGGTTGATTTTTTTAAGGGGAAAGATGGTGACAGTCCCCTCTTTATCTGTCAAAAAGCACTTGAGTACGCTAAAAAAATAAATATAAGTACAGTAATAATAGATACCGCTGGAAGATTGCATATTGATGAAAAGCTAATGCAGGAATTATGTACGATAAAGGAGCAGATAAAACCACAGGAGACATTATTAGTTGTTGATGCGATGACAGGTCAGGATGCAGTTAATATTGCTAATAGCTTTAATCAAAAATTAGGGATTGATGGGATGATCTTAACGAAGATGGACGGAGACGCCAGAGGAGGGGCTGCTTTATCTATTAAGACTGTAACCGGGAAACCTATCAATTTTGTAGGACGGGGAGAAAAAATAGATTGCTTAGAGGTTTTTCATCCTGATCGTATAGCATCAAGAATCCTGGGTATGGGTGACATTGTTTCGCTTGTTGAAAAAGCTCAGGAGGAATATGATTTAGAGAAGGCTGCGGATTTAGAAAAGAAGATACTAAAGGATACCTTCACCCTTGAAGATTTTAAGGAACAATTACAACAGATAAAAAAAATGGGGCCAATAAGTCAATTGCTTGAATTAATCCCTGGGTTTTCAAAGTTTAAAAACATAAAAGAAGCACAGCCAGATGAGGGACATCTAAAAAAAATTGAAGCGATGATAAATTCTATGACCCCTGCTGAAAGGAGAGATTATACTATTATCGGGAGTAGTAGAAAAAAGAGAATTGCAAGGGGGAGTGGGACGACAATCTATGATATTAATCAACTTATAAAACAGTTTGCCTTAATGAAAAAAATGTTTAAACAGATTAATAAACCTGGTAAATTTTTAAATTTTCCCAGAGGTGTAATGGGCCTCTAAGTCTTTAATGTTTTGTGTGCGTAAGAGGTAATTTAATCGAAACAATTTAAGGGAGGTGAAAGATTGATAGCAAAAATAAGATTACAGAGATTTGGAGCCAAAAAAAAACCTTTCTATCGTATCGTTGTAATGGGATCCGAGAATCCACGTGATGGAAAAAGTTTAGATACCATAGGAACATATGATCCAATGCATAAATTAGTACAAGTTGTACTTGATGAAGAGAAGGCAGGGTACTGGTTGAAAAAAGGCGCTCAACCTACAGAGACCGTAAGGAGTATTTTAAAGAAGAAAAAGCTAGTATAGGTAACAACCTATTTGTTTTTTTGCTTTTTAGTACAAAATGAGCTGCTCGCTTCGCACTAAAAGCTAATAAGAAACAACACCTAACCAGGCATAAAGTAAAAAAGTTACTTTATACCTGTTTTAGGTGTATCTTCACCAGGATCTTCATAGACTAAATAACGATTAAAAACAGCAACATTTCTTTCTGTTTAATTATTAGTATCTTCAGTGGAGGTAGAGAGATGAAAAAATTAATTGAACATATAGCTAAGGCCTTAGTAGATCTTCCAGACCAGGTAAGTGTGACTGAGATTGAAGGAGAAAGGACGACGGTATTAGAATTAAGAGTTGCCAAAGAAGACTTAGGTAAAGTCATAGGCAAACAAGGTAAAACTGCACGGGCTATGAGAGCTATTCTCAACGCTGCTGCTACAAAGATAAAAAAGAGATGTGTTCTAGAAATAATTGAGTAAGCGGGCTGTGTAAAGATGGGTTCTGTAGAGTGATGATGGCTTTAGTCCAGGATTCGATGGATGAAGATTTAGTAGCTGTTGGAAAAATTGTTAAGGTTCAGGGGAAAAAAGGTGAGGTAAGGATTATGCCTCTTACTGATTTTCCTGAACGTTTTAAGGATTTAAAAAGTGTAATCCTGGTTTTTTCTAAACAAGAGAAAAGGATATACACTTTACAGTATGTAAGATTTTATAAAAATAGAATTATTGCAAAATTACAGGAGATTAATTCTATTGATGAAGCATCGGAATTGATTGATGTAGAAGTAGCTATACCTAGTGATGAACTTATCCCCCTTGGAAAAGATGAATATTATCAATTTGAACTTATTGGGATGGATGTTTATACTGAAAAAGGTAGGTATCTGGGTAAAATTGATAGTATATTTCCAACAGGTAGTAATGATGTTTATGTGGTAAAAAGAGATGATAAGGAGTATTTAATTCCAGCTATAAAAGAAGTTGTTTCTTTTCTAGACACCTTAAAAAAAAAGATGATTATTACTCCGATAAAGGACTTATTAGAAGAGGATGATCTATGATATCCTAACGTTATTTCCCTTAATGTTTGAAGGGACATTAAATCAGAGTATTTTAAAGATTGCCCAGGAAAAAAAAGCAATAGAGATTAATGTCTATAATATCCGTGATTTTACCCATGATAAGCATAGACAGGTAGATGATTATCCATATGGTGGAGGATCTGGGATGCTCCTAAAACCAGAACCTATTTTTGAGGCAGTAGATTACTTGATCCAAAAGAGAGGCAAAAAAGGTAAAGTAATCTTATTTACCCCACAAGGTGATACTTTTAATCAAAAAGAGGCATATGGATTAGTTGAAGAAGACAACCTGATACTTATTTGTGGACATTATGAAGGTGTGGATGATCGAGTTAGACAAGAGCTTGTTGACAAAGAAATATCTATAGGGGATTATATATTGACAGGTGGTGAGTTACCAGCAATGGTTTTGGTTGATACAGTAACAAGATTAATCCCAGGTGTCCTGGGTAATTATAATTCGATAAAGGATGAGACCTTTAGTGATTCCTTATTTGAATATCCTCAGTATACTCGACCCGCAGTTTTTAGAGGCTTAAAAGTACCTGAGGTATTGCTGAGTGGAAACCACAAAGAGATAACAAAGTGGCGAAGGGATGAAGCTATTAAGCGAACGAGAGAAAAAAGGCCTGAATTACTGAACTTACCAGGGGAATAAAGTATTTTTTTTTACTTTATTCCCCTGGTAAGTTCAGTTTTTTTATCTTCTTATACTACTCCAACTTAGGTTTTTCCAAGTGATTGTGTTGGTTAAAACCAGCATGCTAAGGCATAAAGGTATTGAAACACAAAGTTTTTTTTGTTTTTTCCTTTGTGCCTCTGCTACTTTGTGCCTTAACAGTTAGTTACAAAATTATCCTACATTATTTTAGAAAAACCTAAGTTGGAGTAGTATATATTATGCAGTGGTGAATAGGTGTCTCCTGTTTATATAGCGCTAATACATTATCCAGTTTACGACAAAAATAAAAAGGTTGTTACAACTTCTATCTCAAGTATCAATATACATGACATCTCTCGTGTAGCCAAAACTTACGGAATTAAGGCATTTTACATTGTTACCCCACTAATTAAGCAACAGGAGCTGATACAGAGAATTATTGAACATTGGATTTCTGGATATGGGGCAAAATATAACGAAACTCGTAAAGAAGCTTTTGATGTTATTCGGGTAGAGTCCGACATAGAAGAAGCTGTTCGGGATATAAAAAAGAATAATGAAGAGAAAAAAATAATTCGAGTAGTAACAAGTGCATGTAATGACGCTAAATTAATAACATATAAGAACCTGACTTCTATTATAAAAGAGGCAAGCCAGGCTGTATTAATTATATTTGGTACAGGTTGGGGAGTAGACGATAGTATTAAGGAAGGAGCTGATTTTTGTCTTGAGCCTATAGTTGGTGTGGGTGATTACAATCATCTATCAGTGAGATCGGCTGTGGCTATAACGTTGGACAGGCTTATCATGGACATAATGTAGCTTTTTTACATTATGTCCATGATAAGCCTGTCTTGTATTTAATGTTACTCTGTATTAAGTCGGGTAGAATAGACATCTTTCCAAATTAATCTTGCAGGGCGTAGGAAGACAAAAATCTTTGCTTCGTTCGTTGAAGTAGTCTTTTTGAATTTTCTAAGCTTGCTTCCCTAAATTGCCTAACTCGCTTCGCTCAAACAGAGGCAATTTT
>JAZDLJ010000072.1:0-3370 GCA_043802115.1 bacterium
GAACTTATCACTGTCGAGGCAATTAGATATTAATCTTCAAAGAATAACATTTGCAACAGGCATAAAGTAAAAAAATTACTTTATGCCTGTTGCAATTATATATTAAACATGCCCACTAACATCCAGGAATATCTATCCTACCACCAGCACAAAAGCGCCAAAGAAAGAGAGGAGATCAACAAGAGATACGCGGAGATAGAGAAAATAATCCCCATCATAAAAGATATCCTAATCAAACATGGCGCAAAAAAGATAATCCTCTTCGGTTCATTTGTAGAAAAGAAACTTCACATGGAATCAGACTTGGATATTGCAGAATATGGGGTACCTGATCGGTTATTTTTTAAGGTATATGATGAATTATGCGATATAAGCAAAGACATTCGAATTGATCTAACCGATATAAATGAGACCAAAGGCTATTTTAGAGAGCGAATCCTTCAAGGAAAAGTGATTTATAATGCAGAAAAATAGGTTAATATTAAAGGCAGAGATTATTGAGGAGTTGAAAAACGTTGAGGAGATATACAATGATATCTATAAAACAAAGACTCTATTTGATACCAGAGAACCATCAACAGTGGAGCTAGCAGGCCTATCATCTTTTCTCCAGAGTTTTTACAATGGCATAGAAAGGATATTTAAAAAGATAGCTAAGGAGATAGATGATAATATACCTGAAGGGATGACGCATCATGCAGATTTATTAAATCAGATGACCTTGGATATAAAAGGGATAAGATCACCAATAATATCACGTGAGGTTTATAAGAAATTAAAGCTCTTACTTAATTTTCGACACAGATTCAGACATGCCTATCACTGGGATCTTCGATGGATAAAGCTGAAGGAATTGTTTAGTGAAACTGATAGTGTTATGAAAGGGTTTAAAAAGGATATTGACTCTTTTATGGATTTTATTGATGAGTTACTGAGGCAAGAGGGATGACCAGAGTTAATGACGAGGCTAAAAGAAAACTTAATGTCAAATTTTACCATTAAACTAAAAAAAGAAGCAGGTTTTGAAGACCTTCCCTTACCAACCTACATGACTGTTCACGCGGCTGGGCTTGATTTATTTGCAGCTATACTTAGAGATGTTATCATCCAACCTGGAGAAAGAAAGATGATTTCATCTGGGATATCTATTGCCTTACCAGAAGGTTATGAAGCGCAGATAAGACCACGGTCTGGGCTGGCTTTAAAACATGGAATTACCCTCGTTAATACCCCAGGGACTATTGATGCTGATTATCGAGGAATAATTGGATTAATTGTCATAAATCATGGTAGTATACCCTATACAATTAAACGTGGGGATAGAATTGCTCAAATGATTATAAATAAGGTAATAAAAGCTGATTTTGAGGTAGTTGATGAGTTGCCTGAGACGGAGAGAGGTGATGGGGGGTTTGGACATACTTCCATAAACATAAAGTAGCTTTTTTACTTTATGTTTATGGAAGTATGTTTTTTTAGTATCCTCTTCAAAAAGTAAGGTAGTTACCATGAAATTTGAAGAGGATACTTTTTTTAGGGAGTTGCTTTTTTTATGCAGGGTTGCGAGTGCTTTTCCTATACGCCCACAGGGTGCTAATTTATATAATTGGGGACTCTGTTCCCAACCACCTGAAATTTATCGCTTTAGGGAGTAATAGAAATAGTATAAAGAAGAAAGAACAAAATAAACAACAAATAACGGACATCCTTGAATGAAGGTTTGTATCCTTGGTAGCGGTAGTTCTGGTAATTGTATATATATTAATTCTCAGGACACCTCAATTCTAATTGATGCTGGTTTAAGCGGTAAAGAAATCTGTAAGAGATTAAGACAGATTGGGATAAACCCTTCCAGTCTTGCAGCGGTTGTCCTTTCCCATGAACATACTGATCATATCCAGGGCATTAGAGGGCTATATCACACCCATAAACTTCCAATATTTGCAAACCTGGCAACTAAAAAAGTGGTTGAAGATAAGTTCGAAAGAATTAAAGTAAGCGATGTATTTAAGACAGGTCATAATTTTTGTGTTGGTAATTTTTATTTAGAGACATTTTCAGTCTCTCATGATGCCGTTGATCCAGTGGGTTTTAATATATTTGCCGAGGATTGTAAGGTAAGTATTGCTACTGATCTTGGATATGTTACTCATTTAGTCAAGGAAAGACTTAAACAATCAAACCTGATAGCGCTTGAATCTAATTACGACCCAGAGATGTTAATTAATGGGCCTTATCCTTGGGAGATAAAGCAAAGGATCAAAGGAAATAAAGGTCATTTATCTAATATCCAATGTGAGGACTTACTAAAAGAAATAGTAGATGAGAAGACGAGTCATATAGTCCTGGCTCATATAAGTGAGACAAATAATCTTTATGATTTGGCACACTTAACTATAAAAAAGGGATTGGAAGACTACGGAATAGATAAGGCTATTGATTTAACAATTGGTTGGCAGGATAGGTGTGGAGATATACTAGAATTAAGGGACTAATCTCGATTTTTTTTTACATTTAAGTGAGAGACCATAATTACTTATAACTTTTGCGTAAGCGACTTAGGTTACTCTTTCAAAATTTTCTTAGTGAAGCTTCCCGTTAAAAATTGCCTCTGTTTGAGCGAAGTGAGTTAGGCAATTTAGGGAAGCAAGCTTTGAAAATTGAAAAAGTAACCTCTGGAGCCGAGCAAAATGTTATAAGTTTTTATGGTTGCTCACTTATTATATTTGATAGTTGGGTAATTCATGTTCATCTTAACTATTAAAAAGGGGGATAGTTATGTGTGAAGAAGAACGGAGTGAACTTCAAGCTCAGTTAGAAGGATTAAGAAAAGAAAATATTGACTTGAAGGAAGAGATTAAATACCTTAAGGATCAATTAGGAAAAAGGCAATCCCTACGTCAAGAAATCAATATTAAGGTAGTTTGTGAGACTCAAGAAGGATCTTTTATTTGTTATGGCAAAAATATTAGTGAAGGAGGTGTATTTTTAGAGACTAATAAGGGTTTTGAGATCGGAACAGAGGTTATTTTAACCCTTGAATTTTTTTCTAATAATAAGATTGATTTAAAAAGTCAGGTCGTCTGGACAGGTTCAGATGGCATGGGACTGAGATTTGAAGATAATCCAGATAACCTTGATAGATTAAGGAATATATTATATAACCTTGATGAATTGAGAACTATTATATATAGATAAAATCTGATTATAACGGATTTAGGGGAGCGAACCTAAATCTTGTTGACGGCTTTATAAGCAAGAAAAAATTCTCGCTTGATAAGTATGAAAGCAAGGAGTTTGAAGTTGCCCTGAACAAGGATGAAATTAAAACACTTGTTGCAGGAGATTATACTATAATCTCAGACATAGA
>JAZDLJ010000331.1:0-12972 GCA_043802115.1 bacterium
CCATTGTTTGAGCGTAGCGAGTTTTGGTAATTTAGGGAAGTAAGCTTAGAAAATTCAAAAAGTCTCCGCTAACGAACGAAGTAAAGATTTTTGACTTCTCTACTACTTTAATAAAGATTATTTTGGAAAGATGTCTAATATCAAAAGTAAGGATATTTATTATTTGTAAAATTTAGGAGGATACTATGTTTGAGGAAGACCTTACTAAAAAAATAAAGGCACTCACCAGGAATATTACCAGCTTACCCACCCTTCCTACAATCTTGGCTCAAGTTATGGAATTATTGAATGATCCTAATTCATCTGTGGTAAAGATCGGTAATGTCATTTCTGCTGATCCTCCATCAGCAGCAAGGATTATAAGATTAATAAATTCAGCCTATTATGGGATTCGCCAAAATATTCCTAATATTCATCAAGCTATAATTTTATTAGGGATTAATACAGTTAAAGATTTATTACTTGGGTGTCATATTTTTAATGCCTTCCCTAATAATAAAGGTAGTTTTGATCGTCAAAAATTTTGGGAACATTCAATATCTTGTGGAGTAGCGAGTAAGATGATGGGAAAAAGATATCATTTTCATATTAAGGGGGATCTCTTTGTGGTTGGTCTTTTACATGATATTGGGAAAATCATCATTGATCAATACCTCCATTCTCAACTAGAACAGATTAATGAAGTGATGAAAAAAAATAATGTCCTGGGGTTTGAAGCCGAAAAGATAGTTCTAGGAGTTGACCACTCTCACATTGGAAAGTGGCTAGCTGAAAGCTGGAATTTGCCAACTCATGTAAAAATAAGCATCTCTCTTCACCATAATCCATCTTTAGTTTCGGGTAATGATATACTTCCAACGATTGTTCACATTGCCAACTACCTTTCTCACACTATTAAAAATGAGTCTGTTCAGCCATTAGATGACTCTGCTTGGGGTAGTATGCAAAAAATAGATCCTAATTTTTCTTCAAAACATATTGATGAATTATTAAAAAAATTAACAACAGAATTAGAAGAATCATCTATCTTCTTAAATATACTTAAGGGGAGGTGACGTAAATGTCTTATCCTTGGCATCTTGAAGACTCTATGTCTTTGCTACTTTGTGCTTAAACAGCTAGTTACAAAACCAACCTGGATTACTTCAAAAAAACCTAACTTGGAGTATAAACATAGTAATAAGTAAGTGGAAATAAAATAAAACGTCAAAACAAACTAAACTTAAAATATTTATCTGGGTTCTCTCTAATATCTTTTAGTAATGAATTTAATTCATTAAGGGTCATCTTAAAATCTTTTTTTAGTTCTTTATCAGTTATTAAACTACCCAGCAATCCTTCCCCTCTATCTAATTCTCTTGAAACCTTATTAATCTTTTCTGCAAAGGCATTAAGATTATTATAGAGGCTTTCATCTAAAATTAATCTATTAAGTGTTCCTTTTTTTACACTTAGCTGTTGGACAAAAGTATTAAGGGATTTCGAGGACTCTGAAAGATTTTCGTAAAGGGCTTGATCAGCTACTAAGTTACCTAAAGTTCCGTTTCCTGTTTCTATCCTCTTTATAATTTTCGAGAGATTTTGGGTCATATTATTTAGATTATTATATAGAGAAGGGTCTTGGAAAAATTTAGCCATAGTTCCTTGACTTTCTTCCAGTTTAATTATTATTCTATCAAGATTATTTACAAATTCTGTTAATTTTTTAATAGATTCTTCGCTTGTCTTGACAATATTTTGAAATTCAACCTGAAATGTTCCTTTAATAGTTTCTCCTGGCCGAAGAGGTTTTGCTTTGGCGGTTCCTGGTTGAATTTCTATATATTTGTCCCCAAGTAAACCTAGAGTGGATATCGTTGCGGTGGAACTCTCCTGTAGATATTTAAGGGTAGAAGGGTTTATTGCCAAGGCTACTTTTATTTCTCCGTTATTGTAAGTAAGATCGATAGATCTGACAGTTCCTATCTCAATCCCGGAAAACCAGACTGGAGCTCCCCCCCTAAGCCCTTGTACATTGGAAAAGGTTGCATATATTATTATCCTTTGAGAAAAAAATTTTTCAAGGATACCAGAGAACATGATTGTAATAAATATAATTACAAGGGCAGTTGTTATTACAAGACCTACTCTTAGTTTTGACCAGGAGAGTTGTTTCCTATAGTTATACATTTGAGTTCCTTGATAAACTCTTGCAGTTCTTTATCATCTGTTTTTCTAAGGGCTTCAAGGTTGCCATCGAAGGCGATTTTGTTTGCCTTTAAGTACATAAATCTTTCAGCCACCTTTGCGGCATCGGTTACCTTGTGAGTAACAATTATCAATCCTTTTTTATGAGGAGTGTTCACTTTAGAAAGTTCGTTAATTAGGTCGCAGATGTTATCAGAAGTGATAGGGTCTAATCCTGTTGTAGGTTCATCGTAGAGGATTATTTCAGGCTCATGAGAGACTAGAGATCTTGCTATGGCAACCCTTCTTTGCATACCTCCGCTCAATTTATCTGGTATAATATATAGTGTCTCTTCTATTCCTAATCTTTTTAGCAATTCCCATACTTTTTTTTCTATCTCTTTTGTGGATAAATTTGTGTATTCTCTCAAAAGAAAAGCCACATTTTCCATTACATTCAGAGAATCAAATAATGCCCCTTCTTGAAAGACTATACTAAATTTTTTTCGAATTTTTCTTAGTTCATCTTCGGATGATTTAGTAATATCTTGATTATCTATTAGAATCCTCCCAGAATCTGGAAGAATTAAACCCACAATAAGTTTTAAAAGGGTTGTTTTTCCTGTGCCGCTCCCGCCAAGGATAGCTACCTTTTCATAAAAATGGACTTTGAAACTTATTTGGTCAAGAACACACTTGTCCTGAAACGAGATTGTTACCTCTTGAAACTCAATCATGGGCATTAAAGGATTAAGAGTTAATTCCTAACAATAGTACTCTTGTTAAAATAAAGTCCATTACTATTATAACTATCGTTGAGTAAACTACCGCACCTGTTGTGGCTTTTCTTAGACCCTTTGCCCCCCCTTGGGTTGAGAGTCCTTTATAACAACTTATGCAGGAGATTAGATAACCAAAGATAAAGGGTTTAATTGTCCCAATAAAGACATTCTGGAAGATTAAGATATCCTTAATCTGACTCCAATAAAAAGAACCACTTTGCCGGCTTACAAAGACTGTAATGTAATATCCACCTAATAAAGAGATCGCGTCACCAATTATTGTTAAAACTGGCAACATTATAAAAGAGCTTATCACCCTGGGGATAACTAATTTTTTGATTGGATCAACTCCAAATACCCTTAGTATGTCTACCTGATGACCTAGAACCATAGAACCTATTTCAGAGGCTATACCTGCCCCTGCTCTTCCTGCAAAACTCAAGGCGATAGCAACAGGACCTATTTCTCTTATGATAGAAATTCCTACTATCTTAGCTGTATAAATCTTAAATCCGAGAGGGGACAGTTCGGCAGATATCTGCAAAGACATAGCCATTCCTATAAAAAGGGATATTAATACAACTATAAGAAAAGAACCTGCACCAATATAATCCATTTGCTCTATGGTGTCTCGAACATAAAAAGGAGTTTGAAAAATGCCAAAGAAGGACTTAAAGGAAAGGATATAGAAATCCTGGAGTTTGGAAAATATTAGTTTGGGATTCATTCAAGTTAGGCCTTCGGCAATTTTTACCTATAACTTATAGCTCACAGATTTTCACGGATAAAAAATAAAAATCTGTGAAAATTCATGAGCAAATTAAAAAATTAAAGTCAAACTTTGAAATTCCTAAACATTTAATTAAGATAAGAAATTGTTTCGTGTTGGATTTTTATCGATATTTAGAATTGTTGTCTCTCAATATTGAATATTAAGATAAAACAAAGGGATCAGTAATTGGAGAATCCTACTATTTTCTATCTTTTTTCTACACCTTCTACAATTTGTGACCAAAAAAGAACTTTATGGCATTTATGTTTGTTAGATTGCGTTTTTTAAAAGATTATCTATAAAGGGTGATTGAGGGTGCTATCCCATCTGGAAGTCAATCTCACTCTGAAGGATGATTGGATATAGGGAGTAATTTTATATCTATGCCTCCTTATGCAATGAAAGTAAAAAGGGCGCAAGAGGGGCGGCTATTTGTAGCTTCGCTCGTTTTGATGAGTCGCAGAAAGCAATTTTGTAAACGGTTATAAAAATTTATTTTTTAAAATCGTTTACAAATTTTACTCTATTTGGACATCAGGAAGAGCGAAGCCACAAATAGCCGTCCCTCTATGCATGTTTTCCTTTCAGCCTATATGGAGGCAAAGACTTAACACGCTCCTATTGCCCAATCATCCGTCAAAGTGAGACCAACTTACAAAAGGAAGATATAACCTTCACTCACCCTTTATAGACATTTTTTTTAAATTAACTAAAGGCGGCATGAAATAAGTCCTCTTTTTTGGTCACAAATTGCGGAAGAACCAAAAAAGCCAACTAAATACTCGCTCAGCAAAATGTTGGAGGCACATCTATCTTTAAAAAAATCAAAATGAGAATTGCTGACTATTCGTATAGAGGAGAAAGGCTGGAAATTTAGGGAATAAGAAGGTGAGGAAATATAGAAGATGAGAAGCGATGGGCAAACTTGTCCTGTTTGTGGTAAAGAAGGACTTCCCCTTGATGCACAGCAGTGCCCTCAATGCGATGCTGATTTATCATGTTTTCAAGCCCTGAATAAGCTATCTGGGGAAGAAGAACGATCACAATTTCGACCAGTGGCGGGTAGAAAGATATTATGGTTTGGAGTAGCCTTATTTTTTTCCCTTTTTATAGGAGAAGGTATCTGGTTTAGATATCAGGATACCTTATTCTCCAAAACATTAGCTAACAATCAGATTAAATTGGAAAAATATCAGGGATCAGTAGTTGAGCTCGAAAAGAGGTATGACCTCCAGGAAAAGGAAAGACAATATTTAATTTCAACTATAACGGCTAAAAAAGAGGAGATTCAACGAAAATTACCCCCTTTTTTTTGGTACAAACCTACTGATTCAGACACCCTTTGGTCTATCTCAAAATATTTTTATGGTCAGGGATATTATTATCCAGTGTTATTGGCCATGAATCCAGGGATAAATATTTACGAGATTGGTGAAGGAGAACAGTTAAAAATATTAAAGGAGAAAGAGGATGTCATTGCAACATTTAGATCTTCAATAAAAAGTGATGACTCCTCTACTTATTTTTTATATTATGTCCAGGCAGGGGATACAATGGAAAAATTATCTCAAAAGTTTTATAAAACCCCTGATCAATGTCAGGTAATTCAGAAGGCTAATCCTACTGTATCCCTTGAGCCGGGTCAGGAGATAAAGATATTGTTGCTTAATTTTAAAGGAAAGAATCTATGAAAGAAAATATAACCCCTGAAGATCGAGAGATTAAGAAAAGGTATCAGGGCCTATTAGCCAGGGCCAATGATCTTTTTCAAAAAAAAAAATTTGGAGCAGCGAGATATCATTTTAATCAGGCACTTCAGATGAATCCTTCCCCTGAGATTCAAAAGCAGATACTAACCTGTGAAGAGAATGAATCACGGATAGCTCGATCACAAAAATTATTAAAACAAGGTTACCAATTACAACGGGAGAAAAGGATAAAAGAGGCATTGGAAGCCTTTAAGCTGTCATTAGATGCCTGGGATAACAAAGAGATCAGTAAAATCGTTGCTAACCTCAAAAGCAAATTACCAAGACCAAATCTAACCCTTGCCTACAAATTCGAGGCTGAGGGGAGATATACTGAGGCCATCCGATATTATCGAGAGACATTAGAATCCTCTGGCGATCGCAACCTTAAGGATCGGCTTGGTATCTGCTTAGTAAAGCAGGGAGAGTATCCTGAAGCCGTAAAGATACTTGCTGATTCTCCTTCTCATGAACCCGATGTCATCTATCATAAAGGATATGCCTTAGCAAGGCTAGGATATTACTTTGAGGCTATTAAACAATGGGAGTATCTCTTTAAGGATTTCTCGGAATTAAATCATCAAAAAGAAAATTTTTTAAAGATAGCAGTAAATGATCTCCTCCATAGGTCTAAACAGGAAGAAGGGTTCGACTATGCTTATCAACAACTCAATAATCTCCTTAAAGATTATCCCCTTCCTCTATTTCTTGATTCTATAAACTCTATGGAATTAGACCATCTTGAAAGGTTATGGGAAAAGGAAAGATTCAAAGAGATGCTTGACCTTCTTATTGGAATAGAAAAAAGGAATGGAAAAGAAACTGGATTTTTGCCCTGTTTTCTGGCTAAGGTCTATTATCGACTGGCTGAGATTAATGTCGAATATCTACCAGAGGCGATTACCTTTTGGTTAAGCGTAATTTACAACCCAACCAACCTTTTTTCTCTAACTGATAAGAATGAGAAGATAGATACACAACTGGCCCAGGATCTCGAACAAAGACTTGAGAGATTGATTCACGACTATCAAATAAAAAATGAAGATCTATCTTTTTCTATTCATTGGGAGCTGGAAAGAGAATCAGTCCTGTTTCTCTATGAGACTGCTCAAAAGGAACCTTCCTTAGCTAAGCTGATATGCACCCCTGCCTTTGCTGAACGGTTTAATCTATCTCGTTTAATACTTGATAAATTACACAGGCTAAAACCTTCCTGGAGAGAAGATGAGCGCTTCTGGGTAATTGGGACACTATTCTCTAAGGCTCGAAATAGCTTTATCCTACTTAAACAAGGTAAGCTTAATGAAGCTCTCGCTGCCCTTCCCTCTAGAGAGACGGGTGAATTTGTAGATTATTGCCGACAAAGGATATCCTTTCAGATAGGTATAGAAAATCTCCGAAAAAAAGAGGCAACAAATCTAAAAAAATATTTTATCCAGTCTATTCCCTTACTCCAAAGATTTGAGTTGTATATAAAAGGATTTATTAAAGAGGCCCTGAAGATCAAGGATGAGGATGATTTAGATAGATTAATTATCCTGGATGATGTCTTACAAACCTTAATTCGTTCAGTTAAGACTAAAGGATTGTTGGAAATTGCCTCTTACATCATGAGTTATAAGGCCTATGCCTTACTAAATAAAGAGGCTATCGGCGTCCAGGATGTTGCGCGTATCTGCAACAAGGCATTAGAACTGTATCCTGATAATGAGTTTGCTAAGCATGGTCTTGATGAAATGGGCTCAGAAAAGGCCTTTGATGACGTGGCTAATGCCTTTAAAAAAGGGAATATAAAAAAGGCTGCTAATATTGTCAGTTCTATGAATGATGAAAGGGCTGAGGAATTATTTTTTAAGTATATAGATAATACCTTAGATAATTTTGACAACTATTCTTATAATAAAGAGGAGAAGATCTCCTTTTTAGATGATTTATATGAAGGCTGTTTGAAGGTTGACCCTGATAATTCCACTATTGATGATATACTTGATAAATTAGAAGAATTAGAGGGAGAGGAAAAGATAGAAGACAAGAAGAAGAGGAGAAAAAAACTAATGATGAATGATGAATGCAGAATGATAAATGATGAATTAAAAAAAATGAGAAAACAAAGAAGAAGAAGAGGAGAAGATGAACCAAAATCCATATAAGATATTATATGTATCTAGCGATGCCAGTAATGAAGAGATTATTCAGGCTGTAAGCTATGCCTTGCAAAGAAGAGCATTTTCTGCCAGGGAGATTGCTGATGCGCAAAAAGAGCTTATGAATCCGAACACCCGAAAGGTCGCCGACTTTGTCTATTTTCTTGGTGCACAGCAATGGAATAAAGATATTGAATTACCGAAGGACATGATGGATGTGAGTGAACTTCCGTTACTTCATATCTGAAATTTTATTTTTGAGGTTGGGATTTATTACCTCTTATAGTACTCCAAGTTAGGTTTTTCCAAGTGATTGTGTTAGTTCAAACCAGTATGTTAAGGCACAAAGGCACAAAGTTTTTTTTATTTTTTCCCTCTGTGCCCTTGCTACTTTGTGCCTTAACAGTTAGTTACAAAATTAACCTACATTATTTTAGAAAAACCTAAGTTGGAGTAGTATATCTTATGGTAGGTGTGGCAAAAAAACTTGTTCGAAATAAACTAATTGACTTTCAAAAAAAGATTGCGGATATTTCTTTTTTGCTTACCTCTCAACAAAATGAACATAATCAACGAGAAAAAGAGTTGAACCTTGAACTCTTTGATATCCTGGACTCCTTTGAAAATACCTTTAACCTTATCCAGGAAAAAGAATCAAGTTGGGAAAAATCAGCGCAAATGTCCATGAAGACCTTTCGTTCAATCTATAAAAAACTCTTGCGGGTACTTTTTGAAAGAGGAGTAGAGCAGATTGAATTCCCTGCAAACAAGGCTGTTATCGGTCTTTGTAAGGTAGTTGAGACAAGGGTCATGCCCGGGATAGAAAATGAATATATCCTTTCAGTAGTAAAAAAGGGTTATAAGAAGAGGACAGGTGAGGTTATTCGACCGGCTGAGGTGGTGACGGTCTTAAATTTGCCACTGAGATAAAATAGTTTTTTTATTTTATCCCAGTGGCAAGTTTGGGCACTGGTTCAGTTACATGGGAAATTTAATTTATTGATAGTCAATACATTATGGCTACTATTTTTAAAAAAATAATACCGATTTTTAGTGAAAAAATCACCTTTTGGCCAAAAGTTAGATAAAAATCGAGATATATTTTTATCAATTAGCCTGTAACAAGTTGATTTTTATATGAATTTTTGTCCCATATAACTGAACCAGTGCCCAAATTTGGTTTTTCTAAAATAATGTAGGTTAATCTTATAACTAACTGTTTAGGCACAAAGTAGCAGTAACCATTGATTGTCTGGCATATAATTTGCAAAAGCGTGATTAATCAAGCTCTATGCTATTTAGCGAATGGATCAAATAGTATAAGAATTGGAAAATAAGTTTGAGTGATAAAAAAACCATTAATCTAGTAAAATAAGAAGTTTGTTATTAACTGTTAATAACTTTTGTGATAACAATAACAACTAAAGAATTTCAAATTTATAGATTATGAGGTACTCTTTCGGAACTGTAAATTAGAAAATGGAGAGTTCAAAAAAAAATGACAGAAGAAGAAACTAAAGAGACTGATACTAACATCCTAACCTACCTAGATATTCTATACAGACGCAGATATTATGGTCTGATTATATTCTTGCTGGTTATCACAGGTTGTTTAATTTACAGCTTTACTGCACCTAAATTATATAGGACAAATACCATTATTTTGGTAGAAAGAGATAAGATTATTAATCCTCTAATGAAGGGACTTGCTGTACCGGCTGAATATGAGGATCACTTGAAAACTATTCAGCAGATTATCCTTAGCAGGAGTCGTTTAGAGACAGTTATGAAAAAGTTAGATTTAGATCTTAAGATAAATACTCCCCTTGAATATGATCTTTTTATTGATAACATAAGGGAAAGGATAGACATAAAAAAGATAGGAAATAGTTTGTATTCAATCTTCTACGTTGGGAAAGATCCTACGGAGGCAATGGATGTAGCCAATACTATTGGAAGTCTTTTTATTGAGGAAAATCTTGAGACAATTAGGGGACAGTCCCAAGCCGCCTATTCTTTTATAGAAGATCAGCTTATAGTCTATAAAAAGAAACTGGAAGAATCAGAGGGAGCGCTCCGACTTTTTAAAGAAAAGAATTTAGGGCAATTACCAGGTGAGGAGAATATCAATCTACAGAATTTAGAGAGATACCAGATGTCCCTAACAGAAACCCAAATGGAGTTAAAGGAAAGTGTTTTAAAGGAGGGGTTGTTACGAAGACAGTTGACTGAGGAAAAGCCGATGATCCTAGCTTTTTCTACAAATGGGTCTGAATCATTAGAAGGTCAATTAGTGGGATTAGAGTTAGGGCTTACAGATTTATTGACTAAATATAGGGATAAATATCCAGAGGTTGTCAAGACTAAGGCTCAGATAGACGAGCTTAAAAAACAAATAAAACTATCCAAGGCAGGAGGCAGAAGGGATTTGAGGACAGAGGCTATGAATCCTTTATATCAGCAAATAAAAGAGGAATTAGCTAAAATTGAGATTCAAAATAACTCCCTCCAATCAAGAGGAGCTGACTATATTCAGAAGGTAGCCCTTTTAGAAAATAAGGTACGGAGTATCCCGAAACAAGAGCAGGAATTAACCAGGTTAACCAGGGATTATAATGTTAATGAAAGCATCTATCAAATGTTGTTGAGAAAACTTGAAGAGGCGCGAATATCTAAAGAATTAGAGGTTAACGAAAAAGGGCCAAAGTTCAAGGTTATTGACTATGCTAAATTACCTAATTATCCCTTTAAACCAAATCGATCTAGGGTAATTTTTATGGGACTTATCCTTGGTCTAGGAGGCGGGGTTGCTATGATATATTTACTCCATTTTTTAGATCACTCTGTTAAGGATATAGAAGAGGTGAGAGAGTATTTTGCTTTACCTGTTTTAGCAGTGATTCCTATCTTTGATCAGGAGGAGATAGAAAAAAGGAGGCACTATAGTGACCTTTTTATCTTTTCAGCTTCTGGGATATACACATTGGCCATAATCCTGTTAATTGCCTATGAACTTATAAAATTGAAGAGGTTTTAATGATGTGGCAAAACCCGACCAATTTAAATGATTATGATCGAAAGTTAATAACCCTGCATCAACCCAGGTCTATAGCTACTGAACAATATAATATTCTAAGAACGGAATTACTGAAGATTAAGGCAAAAGAGTCTCGTAACGTATTTTTGGTTACGAGTGCAGTGAGAGGAGAAGGTAAGACCTTAACATCTGCTAATCTTGCTATCACAATAGCAAAAGGAGTGCTTGAAACTGTGCTTTTAATTGATTGTGATTTACGAAGACCTAATATTAATTCTCGCCAGTCCTTATCTGATAGCTATGAAGGATTAAGTAATTATCTTGATTCGGAAGAAGATATAGGTAGATTTTTAATAAAACAATCAATATGTAAACTAACTATCTTACCCTCTGGAAAGATACCTTCTAATCCGGCAGAATTGCTGGGGAGTGAAAGGATGATAGATCTTATAAAGGAGGTTAAGCATCGTTATAATAATCGTTTCATAATCATTGATTCTCCTCCATTGTTACCTGTTACTGATGCAACTCTCTTGAGCCCTCATGTCGATGGGGTTATTCTTGTTATTCGCGCTTCAGAAACCCCAAAGGAAATAGTAGAAGAAGGTATAAGAAAATTAGGCAAGGAGGTTAATGTGGTAGGGGTTGTTTTAAATGGGATCGAATCTACGCCGTCAAGGCGGTACTATAGGTATAAATATAACTACTATTAAATTAATTCAGAATGATGAACTAGTATTTTGAATTTAATTAAACATGGTATCCTCTTCAAATCTCCTGGTAATTAAGTTTATCTTTTTATTGGGTTTTGACTTTAGCCCTGAAAGGGCGTTATATACTAGACATCTTTCCAAAATAATCTTTATTAAAGTAGGAGAGAAGCCAAAAATCTTTCGACCTGTGCAATTTACCCTGCTTTTTAAAGAGGATACTAAATATGTCTAAAACAATCTTCTGTAGTTCATTAATCTTTATAATTTACACCTATTTGGGATATCCAGCGATCCTGTATATATGGTCAAAGTTAGAAAAAAAGAGGGTAGATAAGGCCTATATATATCCAAGGATATCTGTGATCATCGCTGTTCATAATGAAGCAAAGAATATAAGAAAGAGGATACATAATTTATTACAACAGGACTATCCAAAAGAGATGTATGAGATTATAGTGGTTTCAGATGGCAGTACAGATTTAACAGAGATGATTGTAAGAGAGTTTCTAAGTAATAATGTTGTTCTAGTTTCTTATAAAGAGAGAAAAGGTAAGGCCTATGCGATAAATAAGGCAGTTAAATGGACAAAGGGAGAGATTATAATCTTTACAGATGCTAGACAACAATTTGAAATAAAAGCTATTCAAGAGCTTGTAGCTAATTTTCATGACTTAAAAGTAGGAAGTGTAAGTGGAGAATTACATTTAATGGGTAAAGAAAAAAGTAAGGTTGGCGAAGGTCTTGATCTTTATTGGAGGTATGAAAAGTGGATGCGAAAAAAAGAGAGCGAAATTTATTCCATTATTGGGGTAACAGGGGCGATCTATGCTGTAAGAAGAGAATTATATGAGGCTATCCCAAAGGGTACGATCCTGGACGATGTCTATATCCCTATGAAGGTAGTGATGAAGAATTACCGAGTGGTGTTTGATAGTAAGGCTAAGGCGTATGACGAAATAGTCGATGATCATAAAAGGGAGTTTAAGAGAAAAGTCAGGACATTGACTGGAAATTATCAATTAGTAAAACTGTGCCCTCAATTTTTGTTGCCAATAATAAATCCATTATTTTTTAGATACTTATCTCACAAAATATGTAGATTGCTTATCCCGTTTGCTCTTCTAGGCTTGTTTATATCCAATTACTTTATTAAAGAAGGAATTTATAACTATCTATTCTACGGACAGATTGTATTTTATTTTTTAGCTATCAGTTACAAATGGTCGTTTGATAGTAAGATAGGTAGGTTCCTAAAGTTACCGAGGACTTTTTTAGTTATGAATTTTGCTGCATTTTTAGGGGCTGTTCATTTTATTAATCTTGGGAGTAAGGGACAGGATGTTTGGTGATTGTCCTTACACCAAGGAGAAAGTTGTTTTTTACTTTCTCCTTGGTGTAAGGACAATTGGCATTTTTATCTACTATACTACTCCAATTTAGGTTTTTCTAACTAATTGCATTAATTAAATATAGTAGCATAAAGTAAAAAGTAGCAAAGGCACTGAGGCACAAAGGCACAGAGGAAAAACAAAAAAACCTTAAAAACTTTGTGCCTATGTGCCTCAGTGCCTTTGTGCCTTAACCTACTGATCTTTAACTAACCTAACAGG
>JAZDLJ010000415.1:0-2975 GCA_043802115.1 bacterium
AAGTTAGGGTAAAGTGAGGCATGTAGGCACCCATAGGATTAATAAAATACCCTACCACATCTGAAATCGCCCCAATCAGTCCTCCAGATAGAGGACCAAACAGGACACCTCCTAAAATTATAGGTAATCCCCCAAAACCTATCCTGATACCTTCTACTCCCCCAATAGCAATACGTAAGCTGGCTATCCGAGTCAAAATTATACTCATTGCAATTAAAAGACCCATAGTAGTAATTTTATGGGATGATATTCTCATTTTATCTTTCCCTCCTTGATATAACATTTTTACAATAGATATAGTTTTATATCTGCTACATCAAGAAGAGTCTTAGAAAAGGCATTTTTGATGTAGCAGCGGACGCGATGACCTACCGCAGGATGAAAGACTTTTTCTAAAAATCTTTAATCCTTTCGTTTAGAGACAACGTCCCATTCTCTAACACTTAACGCAGATCACCTACTCTAACTAATTATTTGCCTTATTCAATCACTAAATCACCTCTCTTATCTTTTTTAAATACTTACTAAAAGGAATAAATAATTAATAAGATATTAAAATTTTTCGTTATCCTACTACTTCTTTAAATACCCTTAAGAAATTACCTCCTAATATTTTTTTAAGATAAATTTTTTTAATTTTTTCCTTTAATTATAAAAAATTATTAGATAATTATTTGCACGTTTCAATTCTATCATATTTTGCCACTACCCTTGTAGATAACCCTCCTCTTGCCTGGAAATCTCCTATAATCTCCATATATTTAGGGGAAAGCAGTTCTGTTAAATCATCTAACATCCTATTTACTACATGTTCCTGTAGTATCCCTATATTCCTATATGATGTTAAATAATATTTTAAGGATTTCAATTCTACCAATTTTTCGCAAGGCGTATACTTAATCGTAAGTTTTGCATTATCCGGCAACCCAGTCCAGGGACAAACAGAAGAAAATTCTTCAGTATGATATTCTACAATTGTATCCTTTCCCGGATACTCGTATTTTATAACCTCTAAAACTTCCGTATCAATCTTTTCGTAATCATAGATATCGAATCTTTTTTCTTTATATTTATCCATCAAGAGATAAAACTCCTTTCTTATGCATATAATTTATAATAAAGTATCCACTTACCATTAAGATCACTTCTGACACCAACACGTTTGCAAAAGTTAGGATAAAGGGGAAGCCAGCCACAATTTTTAACATAAAAGCAACTGAAGCTGAAATCCAAAAAGCAATAAAAATTGAACCGATAAGTCTATGGGTATATTTTCCGATATAATAACCTATTATACACCCCACTAAATTAGATAAAGGCATAAATATAAGCTCCATCGAACCAACAAAAGGGCTAAAGAGATTTGATAAAAAGTTTCCTAACATCATAGAAATAGCAAATTTTTTGTTAAAAGTAGAAATAGGTTTTATCATTTCAGCTACCCTAAATTGGCTCGGAAGATAAGAAATTGATGAAAAACTCAACGTCAATACCAAATAAAGACAAGCTACAATTGATATTTGTGTAAGGTCCTTAGTTTTTTTATACATAAAAAAATCACTCCTTGTTTTTTAGCCGGGGTTCCTGCGACCCGGGACAAGTTTAAAAGTAAATCAATAATCTCAGTGGTTATCTATTAATTACTTTTCGATAATATCTTCCTTAAGTTAGCCATTTCTATTGCTGTAAGAGCTGCATCCCAGCCCCTATTACCAGCCTTTGTACCAGCCCTTTCAATAGCTTGCTCTATAGTATCGGTGGTAAGGACACCATATGCAGTAGGTACCTTCGACTCCAATGAAACCCGAGCAATCCCTTTGGAAACTTCAGCTGCAACATACTCAAAATGCGGCGTGGCTCCTCTAATCACAGCCCCTAAACATATAACCGCATCAAAACGCTGACTTTCAGCTAAAAGCTTCGCTGTAAGAGGTATTTCGAAACTCCCTGGCACCCATACCACTTCTATATCCTCATCACTAGCGCCATGCCGGATAAGACAATCCAGTGCCCCTTCCAACAATTTACTAGTGATAAATTCATTAAAACGACTGACCACAACACCAAACTTTAGTTTTTCAGCAGAAAGTTTTGCTTCAATATTCTTAGGCATATTTACAATCTCCTTTCATATTTTTACTTACTTACAGCCAATGACCTAATTTTTCTTTTTTAGTTTTTAGATATTTTACATTATTTCTCGAAGGACAAATCTTAAGGGGAACACAATCAATAATCTTAAGTCCGTATCCGGAAAGACCTATAACTTTTTTGGGATTATTAGTTAAAAGGTTCATCTTTTCAACTCCTAAGTCTTTTAATATCTGTGCGCCAACACCGTAATCACGAAGGTCTGCTGGGAATCCTAATTTTAAATTAGCCTCCACCGTATCAAAGCCAGTATCCTGTAACACATAAGCCTTTATCTTGTTGGCAAGACCTATCCCCCGTCCTTCCTGACGCATATAGAGGATTACACCTTTTCCCGTTTTTTGAATCATCTCCATAGCTATCCTTAGTTGCTGGCCACAATCACACCTCTGAGAAAAAAATACATCTCCTGTCAAACACTCTGAATGCACTCGCACAAGGGGTATATCCCCTTTACTTATTTCACCTTTCACCAGGGCTAAGTGGGTCTCACCTGTAACAATATCTTCATAGCAAAAAAGTTTAAATACTCCATAATCGGTTGGCAATATTGTTTCCGCTATCTTCTTGACTAACTTTTCTCTGAACCTTCGATATTTTATGAGATCTTCTATGATAACTATCTTTAAGTTATGCTGTTGGGCAAATTTCACGAGGTCATCAAGCCTGGCCATACTGCCATCGTCTTTTATAATCTCACATATCACCCCGGCAGGATAAAGATTAGCAAGTCTCGCCAGGTCTATCGCTGCCTCCGTATGGCCCGCTCTTCGCAACACACCACCTTTTTTAGCTATAAGTGGAAAAATATGACCCGGCCGACG
>JAZDLJ010000419.1:0-10632 GCA_043802115.1 bacterium
CTTAGAAATCTACAAGGAAGGATTAAAAAAGCATCTGCTTCTTCGTCCTCTGGGGAATATCATTTACTTCTTTCTGCCTCTTTGTGTAAAAAAGGTTGAGCTGGAGAGGATATTGGATAAGTCCTTTACGATTATTGATAAGGTGAGGCATTGAGCAAAAATAACTGATACATTTCACGCTCAGATTTAGGTTAGATTTTATCGATTCTTATTTCCGCAAAACCGCAGGACTAGCAGGGCTAATTCGAGGATTTTGCGATTGAGAATCGACAAAAGATAGCCTGAAGATGAGATGTCAAATGTATTAGTTATTTTTGCTCAATGCCTAAGCAAGGGGATTTAGAAACTTGTGCAATTATCCATGAAGTGTGTTGTTCTCTACTTTTAATCCAAGACTTTCCTTTTTAAGTGTTATAAATTTTATTATATTATCCCTAAAGACTTCCAAGTAGGTTCTATCTAAAATAAGACTAGCTTCTTTTTCCAAAAGGCTGATTGTATCTTTATTACTTTTTTGAACCGCAATGATCCACATCTGGGTAAAGCTGGGAACCAGCACCTCAAACTCTTTATCATTTTCTATTTCACCTTGTTTATCTACAAATTTAAGAACCGCATCCGTAATAAATTTGAGCCACTGCACTTTATCCTCAGGAAGCGATCCTGCCTGCCAGAGAAGATCAATGAACCTTACAAATACAGCCGTAAAACTTGTAATGATTGAGCCTGGTAAGAATAATTGATTCACAAGATGATAAGAGCGCAGGGTTATTTTTGAATGATCCTCCATGACTATCTGAAACAGATCATCTCCTGTATAAGACAAAAATGTATAGCAACGCTCGGCAAGATCACCAATAGACAAGGAATATATCTTATTGTCAATCCATTGTCTGGCTAACATGCTTTTTAAGATAATGAGGCTATTACACCCCTTTACCTTTTCTGAGCGCAGGAATCTTAAGAAACGCAGATCATCGGTTATAAAAACAGCATCGTTACCCTTGGCTAATCTAATTGATTCCGTGATCCACTTATCAAATATATTAAATATCTCATGGTTTTCTACCTCTCCTTTAGCTTCCTCTATTATATTAATCTCCTTAGAAGTGCATAAGAAACGCCAAAGCCTTCTCAGGTCTTCCTGCTCAAATATTAATAATTCATCTTGAATCTTTTTAAACAGCTCTTGAGTAATAAAAAGTTGTTTGCCCAATTTCTCCAAATGATCAAGCAGGTTCATCTTGGACAGATTAAGCAAAGAGGCATAATCAAAAACAATACGCTCCGCCTTATCTAAATTTTCTGTTATCTCTTTTTGGAATGGTTCATTCGGATCAGTGAACTCAAATATAAACTCCGGATCATTCTGTAAAGATAAGATTTCTGCATAGGGTCTACCTAAAAGATCTTCCAAAGAGTAGCTGATTAAGGGTTCTTCCCTGAAGTTATTTATTAGTTCTCTATACCACTTCCCCTGACTTTGCATGAAAGACTTGAATTCTTCTGTTAGCTTACCTGTTTCATCAATTACTTTCATTCGCCAAATCTTTTTATCCTCAGGGAATTTATTATGTCGATTTATTTTTTTAATAGTTTTTTCTTGATCCTTGCTAGTAATTTCATTTCCAAAATACTCTTCTCTGATTATCTTATCCGAACTTACTTTTACATTTAGTTTAACCTCATCCCATATTTCTATAGATTCAAATGACTGTCCCGTGGCATATTTTTTGGTCTTATCTTTACAAGAGGGTGAGACAGGACAGCCTACCATAAAGACAATGACCTCAGGTCTAAAATCTTCCTCTTTATCAGAATAGTTTTTAAGCTTATCAATCTCTTCCTTGAAATCCTTGAAGGAGATACGATCATATCTCTTGCATTGGAAATACCACTTTTCAGGTTTCCCTACTTTATTATATTTATATCCGATAACATCCCTGCCTTTATCCCCTGTGCCATCATAAAATTCGGTCTTATCAAACCCTGCTGAACTGTCAATGATATCAAAACATAGATGTGAAAATCGGTCTGACGGAAGGCTGCCAAAGGGGAGGATATGCCTGGTGCTGGTTACCTCCGGTTTTTCTATAGCTTTAAAGCCAAAATTTTCAGCATTTAAAGATATCCCAAGACTCTTGCAAACATTATTTAAAGTTTCCAGGGATATATTCTGTCTGCCTTTTTCAATACGTGAGATGATCTGTTGTGAAATATTCAATCTTTCAGCCATATCTTTCTGGGTCAAGCCTACCTTTTCGCGGGCTTCCTTAATTTTCGTTCCTATCTCTTTACATAAGCTAAAAAGAGGTTCATCAAATTTTACCGGTTTTAACTCCGCCAAGTCAGGAACTTTTTTCAAGGTCTCATAAATAGCCTGCCAATATTCAATGCGCTGATCGTTCCATGAGTTTTTTCTCATCTGCTTCTTTATCTTAGGCCAGAAAGTATAAAAATCCTCACGTTTAAGATAGTCTTTAAATACCTCCTGGGCAGAATTTTTACGTGATAGTAACAGAGATACCAAAGAGACAAATTGAGGATTTTCTTTATCAGACAAAATTTTTTCTATCTCTTTTTCATCCAGGTCTTTATCCCAAAGCCAATCCTTTTTTATCACTATTACTCAATCTCCCTGACCAAAATTTTTTCTATTTCTCCGGCTAAATGCCTGTCAATCTCTCTGAAGTCAACCTTTTTATCAGTTTTTATATCAGCTAATTCTATTTTCATTTCCAGACGTTTAAAGGTCCTGAACCAGCGGATAATACCTTCTTTCATTACCTGGCCACAAAATTCATCAATAAAATCAGCCAAACTTAAAAATTCTTTGGAAAGAAAATAGATATCAAATAAATCCTTAGCCTCTTGTCTGCCTCCAACAAATTTAGACCGGCCTATTTCATCCACATCTATTCGTAAACCTGTTGTGGCATAAATTTTCCTAAGATAGATATCCTCTATGGAAAGGACTTTGATGCCATTAAAATCTTTTACAGATTTTATTAAGGAGAAAATATCTTTAACAAAATCTATCTTTAAAAATTTTTCTTTACCCAGCTCAAGGTTGTAAACCATAATCTCAGCGGTTGTTTTAGATAAATTTTGGCCAACGAGGGTAATATCCTTTTCTGTTTTCTTTTTTATATACTCTGCAATCTCTCTGATTCTTCCGGCATGAAATTCTTGAGTAAAGAAATCCAGGTCATCGGACAGACGATGATTAAAATAAAACAAGGAAAGCGCTGTACCTCCGGCAAGATAAAATTCATTAATCCGATCAGCTAAAATATCTAAAATCTCTTTTTGCGCTTTAATAATATCGCTTTTCATACTATATGAATATACAACCTAAATATTGTTTTGTCAATGTATTGTACAACTTTTAAGTTGTATATGCTAAAGTTTACCAACAGCATGAAAGATAAAAAATTATCTATAAAGGGGGAGAAAAGGCATAGCGTCTATTCGGGAGTTGATATCAATTTGAAGGCTGAGATGGTATACAGGGTATATGTGGTGTTAATATCTCTGCCTTAGTGCGAAATAAAAGGATATAAGGCGGACTCCATAAGGTTAGGAGGTCAGGGTCGCGTACTCTTCCATTCCGCATCAAGTGGAGCGTTTGGTTCGGCGTGTAGTTTTTTGTGCGATGTCGATCAACGACTGAAGAGCTCTATTTACAGTATCTTCATTTGGGAAAACCTTTGCAACTTCAGGTTTAAGCACAACCACGTTTGATGATTCATGGATTCGCTTTGCGTACTTTCCTCTCACAAGTCCCCCAGGGAAATCCGACCGCTTGTATTCGGCTCGTAATTCGTCTTTTTCTATTTGTTTAACCTTTCTCATAAATTTTTCGTTCTCCTTTACTCGCTGGACGAGCACTAATAATTCTAATTGTTTCATTTTCTTCGGTATGGGCAATCACCAATAATCGACCACGTTCTGAAACTCCGAAAGTAATGTATCGTTCCTCTATATTTGAATGATCTGGATCAGCACCTGTTGCTGCCATTGGGTCACTTAGAGCTGTCACGGCTTCCTCGAATGAAACCTTATGTTTCTGCAGATTTATTTTGGCTTTCTTCGGATCCCATTCAAATTTCATAGTTTAAATTATTTTCATTTTACCCTCAAAAAGTATCTTCTAAGGCATAAAGAATGACAATTTCACAAGGTATAAAAACAACAATTCAACAAGTTAGATGAAAAACTCGTGGTACGACCCCGACCCAGCAGCACCCGCTTCGGGTTAAAGTGATATTGTTTTATCCGGGGTTAAATTTTTCAAGAAATCTTCACACGGTAGGCAAGCGATATTGTCTCTTAAAAACTTTTCCTTTCCTCTGTACAAAAGAATAGCCTGACATTCCGGATAGTCTTGCTGGAAACTTTTCAAACTACGCAAATCAGCGGGTCGTACCCTGGCTGTATTTTTCACTTCAATTGCCCAAAAGCCATCGTCACCATAAACAATAAAATCAACTTCCTGATGATGATACGTACGCCAGTAATATAACGAATTTTTATCCCCACGATAAGCATTCCAGGCCTTTAAATGCTGGATTATCAATCCCTCCAAGGCAATTCCTTCAATTTCCTCCGGCCGGTCTAAAGGACCTGCCGGACGTAAAGATCGATACACACCGGCATCAAATAAATATAATTTTTCACTAACTATCGTCTTTCTTTTAGCTCTTTTAGTGAAAACAGGTATTCGAAAAGCTAACAGTAAATCTTCTAATATTTGGACATAATTCTGGACTACTTTTCTTTCTACTTCGCATTCTCTGGCGATTTCACTATAATTTATAACACTGCCATGGGAAAAACTGATAGCCTCTAAAAACCGGCTGAAGTTGCCAACGTTTCTAACCAGCCCCTCCATCTGAACCTCTTCCCGAAGATATAGGTCAATATAGGTTTTTAATACCTCTGTCCTGTTTTTGGCAGAAAATACAATGGGAAGCATTCCTTCGTGCAGAGCCGTTGATAAATTAAAGCTATCGCCTATCTCTGCTGCTATAAAAGGATGTAAAGCTTTCAGGACTGCACGGCCAGCCAGAAGATCAACCCCTGTTCGCTTTAATTTTCTTGCACTGGAACCGGTCAGAACAAACTGTATTGTTTTATCCTCTTCTATCAGGAGGTGAACAATACTTAATAACTCCGGAACTTTTTGAATTTCATCGATGACGATTATTTTCGATTTCGATAGCAGGCCAGCTTTTTCCTTAAGGTATTCCGGCTTGGCACTATATTGTCTTACCTGATCGGTTTTAAGCAGATTAATCCACTCTGCATCAGGAAAACAAGCATTTATCCAGGTAGTTTTTCCCGTTCCCCTGGGACCAAACAGGAAAAAACTTGAGTGAGGGGGTTTGAAAAATCTGGGTATCATAATCCCTATTTTTGGTTAATTTTGAACTTAACATATCCAATTTTACATAGCATACCCTCTACTGTCAAGGAGTAATCTCTTCTAGCTGTCCCCCTCTAAAAGATGCTGTATTTCTTCAAAGGTCGTAACTCCATTACATAAATCCTCAACAGCATTCTCAATCATTGATTTAAAGCCTGATTTTCCGGCGATATTTTTAAGATCATCCATTGGCAATCTATCTGTGACCGCCTGGATCAACGCGTCATTTAATTTCAAAACTTCATAAACCGGTAAATTATCCGAGTATCCCGAGTGGTTGCAATGTTCACAGCCTTTGGCCTTAAAAAATTTTTTATTTGCCGGATTGATATCCATATCGATTTTACCCTTTAACTTTATCAATTGCTCTATTATTGACTCATTTGTCCTGGCATCACACTCTTCCCTGCAATGAGAACAAATCTTTAAGATAATCCTTTGAGCTACGATTACTATATTTATTTTCTGTAATTTATATAAGTTAACGCCCATATCTAAAATAACATTTACAGCATCCAGGGCATCTTTTGACTCCAGGATACCCATGGCTAAATGCTTTTTAGTGCTAAATTCAGTAAGAACTTTTATCATATCAGGAGGGCTGAAAACAGAAGCCGCTAAAACATCCGGCTCACACCTGGATAACTCTCTTATTTCTTCTATTGAAACAGCGCCCCCCCCCAAAAGGGTTAATTCAATCTGATCGATTCCCGGGAGTTCACTTTGAGAAATACTTTCCAGTAATAATATTTTGTTTTTCACTGTGTTCATCTGTTTCAAAATGGAGTATAACGTATCTATCTGATGTGAGTAGGCAGGGCCAGCAATAATAATAAGACCGGTTTTCCCATCTATAGCGGTTTTTATCAAATTCAGTTCCTTTTGCCTGTATATCAAGCTATCCAGTTCAGGTATGAAATGATCGACAATCAACTCCATTAAAATACTCTCTCCCTCTAAAATCGGTATGATAAGTATCTTTATTTTTACCTTTGTACCCATTATCTCCTCAGACATAATATACTGTTTAAATTTACTTTTACCGGTTATGTTCCTGCTAGTGCATTTTATAAAAGAGACCATCTTCGCATATTCTTGTTTCAGTTCATCTTTTAATTCGGACCTTTCAAAACGATTATTACTTTTATAATATAAACAAATATCCTCTTTATACTTTTTAAAATAAATGAAGGTCGCTTTTCTTCTTAAAGCTTCCTGGCAAATCTTATAGAAAAAATCTTTTATGAGAAGACCATCTGTCTCTCCTTTATCTTCGGGATTACTCTTCACGTTGGCTATAATTGATGCATGTTGGGCTTTCTCTTCCCTTACTTCCTGCACAATTTGCCCTTCTGCTTCATGTCCCTTATGAGAAGATATAAATTCCAGGACAGTCTGAGAGGTGATTAAAATCGGATTCATGTCATAGCCAAAATAAAGTCTTAAATTGTCTATCAAAGCCGGGTCGACAGGATTGGGAGAAGCAATTGATAAAACATTCCCATCAAGGCTGATGGGGATAAAACGATATTCTTCTATAAATGAAAGCGGAATTTTACTTAGCAATTCTTCGTCAATAGATAATTCATCCGAGTATTTGAAAGGGATTCCCAACTGCTCAGATAATATGCTTAAAAGTTGTTCTTCTTTAATAAGTTTTAATTCTACAAGTATCTGCCCAAGAAGTTTGTTGCTATGTTCTGCTTTTTGTCTTTCCAGGGCATACTCCAGGTCCTTATGGCTAAGCATGCCTCTTTCGACCAACATATCTCCCAATCTTGTTAACATTAGTGACTCTCCTTCTTTTCAGATTTAACATCCTCAAACATAGACAGCGCTAAAGACATATTCAAGGCTAGTTCTTTACCGCCATTTTTGAAGTCTCTTCCTTGTTGCTTAACTTTGATTGACATCTCTTTCGTTGTAAGCAAATATTCCGACTGATAAATACTATATAAAAAATTCAATAGTTGTTCGATATTTGTATTGGCTGACAGGGTAATAAGATAATTTGTATGATCATCTACTACAACCGGAGCTGACTGGGGTTTTATATTGGTGATGGATATCCCGGATCTTTTGGCTAATTTTTCAACTAGCTCTTCATCATGGTTATCCGGATCTAAAAAGGCGGCATATCCACTATATCTTTCTTCGATTAATTCCTTTTGTTTGTAGATTGCCATTGCCTTAGAGTATTTCTTTTCTTCAAGCCTTACTTTGTCATGAACATCCTCAAGCATATTATTCATTGAATTGATTAAAACTACTAAAATTGATATGCTGAATAACAATCCAATACCAAAATAAACTACATTTTTACGTTTAGTTATCGGTTCCATAATCCCCCCTTAAATTAATGATGAATTAGGAATGATGAATGATGAATTTAAAAAATAAAATTCCAATATATGATCAAGTTACTCTTTTCTTTTCTCTACTTCTGCCAGCGTACAAACTATTTCAAAGGTATTTATCTCCTGTTTTCTTGTTGATTTGGTTCGGCTATATTTTTTCTCTACATTTTCAAAATAAGGATAAGCCCTCAGAGCCTTTACCAGATCAGAGATATCCGACATCTGAAGAGCATCTCCTTTTAAAACTAATTTATTATCTTTAAAATCTATATCAAGCAAAGCAATATTTTGCGGCACAGCCTTATACAGTGCATTTAATAAATTAAGCAACAATCCCTTTTCCTTAATTACTTTTTCAATCGAGGTAATCCGCTTAGAATATAAAGAAAGCTTATTCACCTCCGATTCCATACCTTTATAACTTCCTCTTAATTTATTTAAATAATTCTGTTGATTATGTATCTTCCCTATAAAAATTCCTAAAATTAGAGCGGTTGTACAGATAAACAGGCTGCCCAAAGTTATAAGCTCTCTTGTCTTTTCTTTTAACGCCTTTTTGATCTGCAGCTCAGGTAAAGTAAAAGAGATCATTGAATCATTCCGGTTTATAATAGGATTGCATAATCCTGAAGTAGAAACCTTGGTTATATCCGATTCTGTTTGTTTAAATTCTTTTGATATTTTTTGAGAAGGCACATAGGTGACGGCAAGGCCCATATCCTCTCTTAAAAAATCTGCTAAGGCACCTGCCCCCTTTTCCACACCTGATAAAAAAATTTTACACGGTCTATTTCCAACCTCTTCATTTTGAAACATGACCAGGGATTGTCTTATTTCACTGGCCAATTTCTTACAGTGGATTTTCTCTTCCAATTCACCTGCCTTGATATTAATACTTCTGGAAAACAAAAGGTGAGACAAAGAAAAAATAATTAGATCTGCAAAATCAATATCTATATCCAGGGCAATATAAAGTTCATCCGACTTTAAACTTTCCTTAAGGGAAAAGACTACCCAATTCCATATACTGTAAGAACTTAATTTTACTTCCTCTATAGGTAATCTGGCATTTTCCAGGACATTAAACATCGTTCTTAATCTGCTTCTTTGCACTATGGCTAACATAAGCCTCGTAAATCCCCTATCGCCCTGCCCAAGGGAAGCCCACCCATAAGATACCTCATCCCTGGCATAAGGAACATATTCTCCGATTTTCAGATCCAACATTTCGGTTATTTCTTTATTATCAATAGAAGGGAGCTGCTCCTTTCTAATGGTCACCATATTTCTAGGTATATAAGCTGATAAAAGGTCGGGTTTTATTTTCGAGTTTGATAAATATGATTGAATAAAATTCACCACATCCTGCTCTTTCATGGCAGATATGTCTTTTAATTCGAAGGCACAAATCTCCATCTGTTGCGACTCTGTTTCCTTAAAGACGACTATTTTCAACCAGGTCATGCCGATCTCAATTGTTACCGGATTTTTTTTCATTGTAAATCACCTGTACCTTTAAATTAGGCTGCCTCTGGCAGCTATATACTCTGTAGGGGTTTGATTCATCAAACCCGAAAAGCGGGCGTCATAAATGTCACCCCTACAATTAATATTTAAATTAGCGCCCTTCGGGCGGACTACCAAAATCCCCTCTCCTTTTGGGAGAGGGCTAGGGTGAGGGTAAAGATAAGGGGAAATGCCCGAATCACACCCTCACCCCGACCCTCTCCCAAAGGAAGAGGGAGTAAAACAGCCCGAAGAACCGGATAAAAAAAAGCATTTTCCTATGCAATTTAATTATAAAAGCTGGTTCATTTGCAGGATAGGCATCATGATAGATATTATCAACGTGCCTACTATAACTCCTATTACAAGGATTATTACAGGCTCTAATAAGGCCGTAAATAATCTCAACTTTCTTTCCAATCGTTGAAGATATGCTTCTGAAATTTCATTAAGCACTTCTTCAAGCCGTCCTGATCCCTCTCCTATGGCAAGCATTCTTATAAAAAATTTTGGAAAAGACGTACGCTGTTGCATACTTTTGGCTATGGGATCACCGGAGGTAATATCTTCTATCACTAATTTTAATTGATTAATTATTTTCGTATTATCCATTATTAGCATGGCCACTTCTATAGATTCGACTATTGGCATTTTACTGGCTACAAGCGAGGCCAGACTCTGAGTAAAACTGACAGTTACCTCGTCTTCGGTCATACCTCGCAATAAGGGCAAATTCTCCTTTAACTTTTGAAAAATTTTTTTCCTTCTTGATTTACTGGAAAAAACTATTATTAAGGCAATCAACGCTATCCCGCTTACCAGCCAAAATTCAATTGTGGCATGGCTCATCTTTATAAGCAACTTGGTAAATAATGGCAGACTGGCATAAGAATCCTCAAAGATAATCCCGATTTTAGGGATAATCAGATAGACAAAGATAATAATCGTACCTATGCCAACAAATGACATTATAGCCGGATAGATCATTACAGCGGTTACTTTGCTATGCAATTCCTCCTGTCTTTGATAATGATTAATTATTCTTCCTAAAGCTTCGTCTAATTTACCGCTTACCTCACCTGCCTTGATAATACTTACATACAGATGAGAAAATAAATCGGGAAATCGCCTTAATGCATCTGATAAACTTTCGCCTTCTCTAATCAATCTATACAATTGAGAAGCTACCTCCTTTAAAGACTCATTCTCTGTCTGCTCATATAATATTTCCAGGCTCTCCAATAATTCCATTTTGGCCTTTGCCAGGCTGCGAAACTGTTGGGTGAAGATTAAGAGATCCTTATCTCTTATCTTTGGTTTTGCAAACTTTAAAAACTCCCT
>JAZDLJ010000421.1:0-2661 GCA_043802115.1 bacterium
AAATTTGTACGTAATCACTACGAAATACACGAATGGAAGGTATCCTCTTCAAATTTCATGGTAACTAAATTAAGTTAGAATTTAACCAGGTTTAGTTTTTAGCCCTGAAAGGGCGTTATATACTAGCCCAGGGCTGATATATAACGCCCTTTCAGGGCTAAAAACTAAAAAAAAATTGCCCTGAACATTATTACCTTACTTTTTGAAGAGGATACTAATAAAGTTTATATCCTTTGTCAACTTTTGTCAACTTTTTTATTATGGTTTGGTTATTGTGTTGGCTCATGTTGGGTTTCAGGATCTTACATGCAACCGCTTGAATTAATCAGGCCATGTAGATGTTTTATTCAAGTTAACAACATGAATTATTTGGAAGTCTGAGTGAAGTGCCGTTTAAAGAGGTGTTGGAATTTGTGGAAAGGAATATTTAATATAATAATTTTTTAGAATTATAATTCAAAAAGTTGAGGAGGTGACAAAATGGAAGTAACTACTATAATAGTTGGAGGGACTTATAAATATTGTGAGGACTGCGGAAGAGTGGTAAAAACAAAAGTCGTTTGGATTGGCGGAACAAAAGTACTTGGAAATGGCCTAGTCGGCAAACTAAGGAGAATAAGATGTACTATCTGTGGTCATGAGTGGGAGAGTATTGAATTGGTAAGAAAACAGTTAGAGGAAAAGTTGGCAATTAATCAAGGCTAATCTAGGGCAAAGAAGAGTGGAGTGGTAATATCTTACTATCTCTGCTCTTCGGGCTGTTTTTTGTAATGCGGATATTTTGAGAAGATACGGCAATTATTTCTTTAATTTTGTTCTCTATCCAAAAAGAAAGTATTCAGAATACCGGTATCGTATTTAGCATATTTCCCTTGCCACTTTTTTTTCAATATGATAATTTTAGTAGTATACTTAAGACTCATTTTTTTTAACTACTTATTATTACGAGCAACAAATCTATGAAAGGAAAAGATTATGGTAAAATTATGGAGATGTGAAATCTGTGGAGACCCTTATATAGGAAGTGAAGCACCTGCAAATTGTCCATTCTGTGGGGCTTACAAAAAGCATATTAAAGAAGTAAAAGATGCCGTGGTAAATTTTAATGTAAGCCTCAATGATAAAGATAGGGAAAATATCGAACACGCCTTGCAAGTAGAAATAAGTAATTCAACTTTTTATTTCTGTGCAGCCAAGAAGACCGACAATGAAGAAGGAAAACTACTTTTTAAAGCACTTGGTAAGGTAGAGGCAGAACATGCTTCCGTCTGGAGAAAAATTCTTAAACTGGATAATGTCCCATCAGGAAATGATATATGCCATACAACTAACATAGACAACTTAAAGGAATCCCATGCACGAGAAGAGAGGGCAATATCTTTTTATAAAAAGGCAGCGGCAGAATCAGGAGATAAAAGAGTAAAACAAATCTTTGAGGCCTTTATTGAGGTAGAGACTGACCATTTAATGTTATCAGAGGAGAGAATGGGGTAGTTATGGGTGAGTTTCCTAACTATATTATCTGGAACATGAGCTATAGCATTGGAGATGACCTTCTTGATTCTCAGCACAAAAAAATATTTAACATTATAAATGACTTATATCTTGAGATAAAGCAAGGCGCTACTAAAAAAGAATTAAGAGAAATATGGGAAAGATTAGTTGAATACCCTAAAACACATTTTCCAGCAGAAGAAAAGATCATGAAGGCCTCACAATTCCCTGATCTGATTAAACATCAAAGCGTGCATCAAGGATATCTTACAAAAATTGATATCTCTCTTCCTCAATTATTTCAAAAAGAAGGAGATTATTCCCTCGACTTTTTAGAATTTTTAAAGGACTGGTGGAAAGGACACGTTATGAAGCTGGATTTACAGATAAAACCATATATACTTAAGATGAAAAAGTCAGGTAAGGATATTAATCTATTAGACAAGGAAAGCAATTATGCTTAATAACAATATCTTATATGCTGTTTCACGATTGAAAGTAACACATAAAGGACCATCAGAAATTAGCCTTTGTGGAACTGGTTTCTGGATAAACAACAACAACGAGGTATTATTGGTTACAAATCGTCATATGGTTGATCTATCTTGGATTAAGGACATTGAGAATCCAGGAGATTATTGTTTAAACGAACTCCTTGCAGGAGTTCACGGATTTGATTCAACAAAAAAGACATTTACCCCTGAATATACGTTCATTCCAATTGCTACTAAAGATACTACCTTAAAATATAGTAAAAATGCGGCAAACGACCTTGTAGTAATACCAAAAATTCAGCCATTTCTTAATCCATACAAGATATGGACAATTCCACTTTCATCATTTGCTACGCAACTTGACTTTGACGATGTCCTTAATGTTGGCGATCAAATTGTAATGATTGGATTTCCTGATACATGGTATGATGCAAAAAATAATCTCCCCATCCTTCGAGGTGGATATATCGCTGGAAATCCAAAAGTCGATTATTCGGACGCTTTGAATCGTGTTAGAGGAAATTGTCTTGCAATTGAACCCATGTTTACCAGTTGCAAAAGCAATGTTTAGCAATATCAAAAAGTTATGTGATGGCAATGCTGAATTACGTATAAGAAAAAAATGTTCCATTATTATCAAATAGTTGCGTATATAAACTAAATTAGCTAACTA
>JAZDLJ010000428.1:0-7629 GCA_043802115.1 bacterium
TTTTGAATTTTCTAAGCTTGCTTCCCTAAATTGCCTAACTCGCTTCGCTCAAACATGGGCAATTTTTAACGGGAAGCTGTGCTAAGAAAATTTACAAAAAGACTACTCAATAACTCTCTCCAGCAAAATTTCTACTGACGCATGCAAAAATCATGCTAGGAAAAACCTAAGTTGGAGTAGTATATTAAAAACATAACTATCGTAACTATTAAACAAGCGATCAAAGTTGTTGATAAATATAAATACTCATATTATGATAGTTTAATAATCGCTTCTGCTCTAGAAAATCAATGTAATATTTTAGATACTGAAGATATGCAAAATGGACAGTACATTGAAGAGAAGTTAAAGGTTATAAATCCTTTTGTAAGATAAGAGTAATTACACAAGATTGTTGATTTGATCGATTATCTTATCCAAATCTTCATCTGAATCTTCCATGATGATTGCCCCAGATGCATCTTCCTTTAAATCAGCAATCCCTGGATATCTTTTTTCCATCTCTTCTATAAAACATTGTTGTTTCTGAACTATTTTTAAGAGCCTTTTTGTCTCTGCCATAAGGTCCTTTTGCTGAATGGCCTGCCGAATAGTTATGGCCAGATCGATCTCATTGCACGGCTTAGTAAAAAATCGGTAGACACCAGCCTCGTTAATAGCCCTGACAGCGCTGTCCAAATTTGCATGTCCAGTAAGAATCATCCGGATAGTATCAGGATACTGCTTATGGACAATGGCAAGAAATTTCGAGCCTGTCATATCCGGCATCATTTCATCTGAGATAACAACATCGAGATTGTGAGATTTAATTATCTCAAGCGCCTCTTTGGCTGAATTAGCGCTAAGAATTTCGTATGGTTCATTACGGAGAGATCGCTTTAGGGCATGAGTGACATTAGGTTCGTCATCAACAAAAAGTACTTTATGCGACATATTTTTTATCCTCCTATCTTTTTTCTAATTATACCTCATTATCTGCCTTCAAAAGGGGTAATTGAATAAAAAATGTAGTGCCTTTACCAACTTCTGTCTCAAACCATATCCACCCTTTATGCTTTTCTACAATAACCTGATAGGCTATTGATAATCCCTGACCAGTGCCTCTGCCTACCTCTTTAGTTGTAAAAAATGGATCAAATACCTTATCTTGAATCTCCTCTGGAATTCCCATTCCTGTGTCATTTATAGCTATGCTTACCTTTTCTCCTTTACGATAGGTCTTTATTGTTATTTTCCCCATTTTTTCTCCACGGGACTTTAAGACATCACTAATCGAATGAGCCGCATTAACAATCAAATTTAAGATTACCTGTTTTATATCACCTATTATACAATCCACCAGGGGTAATTCCGGTTCAAATTCTGTATTAAGCTCAGCAACGTATTTCCATTCATTACGGGAAATTATTACTGTGCTTTCTATTGCCTTATTGATATTCTCTTTAGATTTGGAATCAGATCCCATATGTGAAAAATCTTTCATCGCCCGCACAATGGTTGTTATTCGCTCTATCCCTTCCTGTGTCTGGTTTAAAGCTAAGGGTATCTCCTTTTCATAATATTCCAGGTCAGCATCCATACTTATCTTTTTTCCTTCTGCTATTAATATCTCTAAATCTTTATTATTATCATTAACAAAAAGCCCCTTATATTTTTGGATGACTTGAAATATTGAAGCTAAGGCATCTGATACAAATCTTGTATTATCTCCGATAAATTGCGATGGGGTATTTATTTCATGGGCAATCCCGGCAGCCAGTGTCCCTATTGATTCCATCTTTTGTGCCCTGCTTAATTCCCTTGTCATTCTTATCTTTTCTTCAACTGCTTTTTTTTGTCCTGTAATGTCAATATGAGATTCAACTATTTGAGAGATATTTCCATTTTGATCAAAGATAGGAAAGGCATGGACATTTATATATTTTTTATTCCCTTGCTCATCAAAGTGGGTATGTTCCAGGATAACAGATGTTTTATCAGCCTTTATTAATTCTATTGGACAGGGATCAGTATCTCCTGCACAGGGTGTATCTCGATGATGAGAAATCTTGTGACAGGTAATAATGGTGTCTGTTGTAGTAGTTGTAAGCCTTTCTGCTGCCGGGTTCATCCGTGTAATGACGAAATCGTTCACATTAATTACATATAAGGGATAACTTATAGCGGATAAGATATTGGAAAGTTCTTCCTCTCTTATAGTTAATGCCTGGTTTACAGCCTTTAATTGCTGTTCATTTGCAGTTAGTTGTTGATTTACAGCCCTTAACTGTTGTTCATTTGCAGCCAACTGCTGATTTGCTGCCTTCAATTGCTGTTCACCAGTTATTAATTGTTGAGTTTTCTTTTCCAGAATTTCCTGATTTTTTAATAAATCCCCCAGTGTTTTTTTTAGTAATTGCGCTGTTAGATTGAGATTCTTAGCAAGTATTCCAAGTTCATCGTCCCCCATGATTGGCAATCGGTAGTCAAGATGACCGCTTCTAAGCTTCTGTGTGCCGAGATAGAGCATATTAATTTTTTGTAAAAACGTTTTATACAAAATAAATAAAAGGATAATAACGAGTAAAATGCTGCTGGAAATTATAATTATAATGAGAAAATTTCTTATTCTTACAACTGGTTCATTAATCTTATTTTTGTCACCACTAATAATTATTTTTTTGGTTATCTTTCCAAAGGTTATCAATCTATCTTTATATATCTTGTCAGGGGAAGATGAAAATTGTCTGCCTTCATCATCAGGATTTGTACTGATAATAATGTTATTTTTTTCATCTACCAGAACAGCATCTGAAATGAGATTACCTTGTTCTAACAGCTTTTGAGTACTATGTAAGAAGAAATGATTTAGTGTAGAGTGCCAGTCATAGGAGATCACAAGTCGACCTATTAAAATATCATTTTTTTTCAAAGGCAACATATACCATTGGCTTATCTCCTTTTTAAGTTCAATTATGGACATATATGGGTCAATCCCAGGTGAGCTTATCGTAGTAGTGTTTGAGGATATAAACTCACTAAACATTGGGTTTTCCTTGACATTCTTCCCTAAAAGTTGTTCTCCGGCTATCTTATTTCCATATCTATCTCTGGTACTGACTGCGAATATATCTCCATTAGCCTCTACTACCATAATGTAATTGAAGAATGGATAGATCGTTATTGCTTCATTTAAAACCTCATTAATGCCTAAACTTGTTTGAAGATGAAGAGCCCTGGAGATGTTCGAATTATAGGAGATAGCTTCTGCGGCTCGCTTGACTTCTTCAATATGATGGACAATCTCGTGTTCAACAAAATCCAGATTATGAGCGAATAGACGATTAGTGTGGTCGTATAGGACTTGTTGGGTTTTATGGACACTCAGATAGCCCACATACCCCATGATTGATGTAACAGATATAATAATTAGCAGGATAATCTTTGTTACTATCTTCATAATCCACCTTTTATTTTTTTTAAGTTAAATTTACATCAAGATTATTCAGCTTTTCCTCTTCTATTACCTTTTTTAAAAACTCACTATCTTTCCCATGCAAAATCTTTAGTAATTCCTGACGGGCAACACCTGTTTCAATCCCGACTGTCTTTAACATATCAAGTAATTGACCAAATTTTTGTCTCCTTAACTGCCCTTTTTCAGAATTATCACGACGATCTCCAAAAAATTCCATAAGCGTTGATCCACAGGCACAATTTCGATATAATTCAACTATTGGTTTTTCATCATCATTAATCGATTCCATAAGTCCACTTTGCCCTCTTATGGATTCTGTTTGAGATAAAAACTCCTCCGCTGTCGTATAAACCTTTTTACAACAGGAACATCTTCTTGGAAAAGCCATATCGGATAAAGAACTTAATCCGTTATAAAATTCATCTATCCACGACATTTTTTCTTCCTTTTAATTTAAGTCAGTTTACATATTTAAAATTTTGTAGTTTTTTTTCCTGAATCTGGATATTCAAAATCTTAGGGATAAAAATTAAATAAATTGGGCATCCTTCATTTACTAGTTTACACTTTTAGGGCGTATTTTTTAGAAAACAAAAAAAACAAAAAACTTTTTAGACACGGATTAACACAGATTTACACGGATTAAAACCTTTTAATTAGCGTTAGTTAGATATAATACTTAATGTTTATTAGGTTAATTATTTTAGTAGCGTTTTTAAAAAATCTGTGTAATTCCGTGTCTAAATAATAGAAAGTGTAAACTACTTTCGCCTCTTAATGAAGGATGCCTATTTTTATTCAAAAAATTTTCCTACTCTCGCATTACAATATAATTATTCCCCTATCCTTTACTTCTCTGACTCTTTCTTGAGTAGATATTCCAATTCGTCAGTACGCATCTCCTCTAGGATTTTTTTGTCTGACACAGATATCACTTTCATCATCTATACAATATACTCCATAATTCGTTGTATGACAAGGATAATTTGTTTTGACCAAAAAACTATTTTAACCAGCGAAGCAAAGATTTCGACCTGTACGATTAAAAATTACTTGTAGGGGAAACCCTTGTAGTTGCCAAAAATAGAATTGCTGAAAAAATCTGACTTGGAGTGCTATACTATGTTATACTTGATAACGACTAGTTTATTCGTAAAATTCGTGTTCAAAATTTTTTTAATTAATTTTACAGGTTGAAATAATCCTGACAACGGAGGGACGTATGGCAAAACCAAAGGTTGGTATAATTATGGGTAGTGATTCTGATCTTGAAGTCATGAAAGAGGCAGCAAATATCCTCAAACAGTTTGGGCTTGAGTACGAGATGACCGTGGCCTCTATACATAGATCGCCTGACTTATGCTTTGAACTAGCAGAATCTATGGGAGACAAGGGATGGGAGGTTATTGTTGCCGGGGCAGGAGGAGCAGCCCATTTAGCTGGATTTATGGCAGCCAAGACGATCATTCCTATAATAGCAGTACCTATAGATAATTCAGCCCTCAAAGGGATAGATTCTTTGCTCTCTATAGTTCAAATGCCTGGCGGTATTCCAGTAGCTACAATGGCGATTGGTAAGGCAGGGGCTAAGAATGCTGGGATAATGGCAGTGCAAATACTGAGTTTGAAATATCCTGAATTAAAGGATAAGCTTTGGGAATACAAAAAGTCTTTGGCCGAAGGGGTTAAAGAGAAGGCGAAGAGATTGTTATCCTAGGAGAGCATCCTGTCCGTTTTTTTATTTTGCGCTATTTTACGCAGAACTATTGAATTTTACGCAGGGATTCTTTGTAAAAGTATAAGCGGCGAAAGAGTAACTTGTTAAAATTATAGGGGTTAATCTCCTGTAATTTTTTGGCACAAATTTTGCATGTAATTTATTAGGGGGAGATGAAAAGATAAATATACTGCTCCAATTTTGGTTTTTCCAAATGCTTGGGTTAGTTAAAACCAGTAGTATAAGGCACAAAGGCACTGAGACACAAAGGCACAAAGTTCTTAAGGTTTTTTTATTTTTTCCCTTTGTACCTCCGTGCCTAAATAGTTAGGAATAAAGATTTAATAAATTAACCCAAAATAAAAAAATAAGGAAATAATAAATTAGCCACAGAAAACACAGAGTTCACAGAGATTTTCAAATAACCTATTATTTTACTTTGTTTTTTTCCTTTGTGTTCTCGGTGTCCTCTGTGGCAATCTTTTTTATTTTTTTAAAGAGTGGGGCAAGTTATTACTAATTTGGGTTAATTTATTTTGTTCCCCTCCCTTAGTTACAAAACTAACCTACAGTACCTCAGAAAAACCAAAATTGGAGTAGTCCTTAACAGGTTCATAATTTGGCCATTTTTATTTTTTTACTGCAAAGAAGCATGGTAAACAAAGTCTCTTTTTGTTGAGGTATTTTGTTAAGTATGGTCATGTTACGACCAAGTAAAGATTTTATTTATCAAATAAATACACCTTGATGATCACGATATGACCAGCTAAAACAAGGTGAAGTGTTCATGGAATGATCGATTTTGTAAATCTAAAAGGGAAGAATATCTTTTTTGGAGTTTGTTTATAAGGATTAAAAAAAAAGTCAATAAAAACAGATAAAAAGACAAAACGGCACAGCTTTTGCATTATTTAATATTTAGGGGGTTGATGATTAATAACATGCTTACAACAGAGTATTTTATAGAATATTGAGTATAGGGTTTAAACCTAATAACCAGAAGGAGGGGAGGTTTATGAAAAAAGTAGGGTGTTTTATTTTTATAATAACCTTAGCGATCTTGAGCTCAACTTACCTTGTTAAGGTATCATGGGCAGATAATGTATCTGGGGAAGTAAAATATAGGGCTGTGGGGAAGGTTACTATTACATCAAAACCTGAAGAAAATGTTATTCTGGGTAAACTAAATTGTACATTAAAACAAGGTGGTACATATTACGCAGGAGAAAAACTTTGTAGGAGTAAGTCGATATCAGGAAGAGATTCCTATCTCCAGCCTAAGAAGAAATTAGATACCTTTAAAATACATCCTTCTTTTTTTATAATGGATTTAACTAACGATACAAGTAGAAAGCAATTTTCCCCCAATAATATCACTTACAAACCTGCTAATATAAATACAGGTGATAGGGTTGTTGAGCTACCAGTTCCAAACTTCCCCTTTGGAATTTTAGTCATTGAAACTGGGGCTGAAAACAATGCTGAAACCGATACCGGAACTGACGAGGTTAAAATAGTTTTTCCAGGTAGTTCGAGTGGGGATGGTTTTAAGGATATAAGAGATAATCTTGCCAGTGTAAAATTGCTTACTTATGATGGTGGATTAAACCCAATTAAAAAACAAATGCCTAATGATTTTAATGTAGGTGCAAGAGAGGCCTTATACTGTAATTCTGAAGGAAGAGAAGAGGGTATCCTGGATGAACATGGAGATCGGTATATTGCTAAGGCAATATTTGATAAAGAATTTATGCTTTCTTTAGAAGTAAATCCAACAATTAGCATTTCAGTTGAAAGAGATCTTGATCTTGATGACCCTAATACTCCAGAATGCCCCCATCTTCAGGGTGATTCAGAATTAAGTGCTATAGAATGTTACCGGGGAGTAGGTGATGTTAGTGCTGAATTTCAGGTTGTAGAAGATATAATAAAGGACAGGATCGGATTAACTATTGATAAAGAGGCAGGAGGCAAGATTAAGAGTGTATCGATACTTTCTAAAAAAGCAAAACTTACAGGTACTGAAGGTGGTTCAGTAACAACTCCTAATTTAGAAGTAGAGGTTATTATAAGTGGTATAAATAATGTAGAAAAGGTAATTGAAGGGGATGGGAACAAAGTGAGCATTAATGACGTTGGCAATATAATTATTTTAATGCAAGGGAAAATTAGTGGTGATTGTCCTGCAGTACCTATTGTGGAAGCAGGTGAACGCTCTACAATGCTAGTTCGTAACCTAAAAGCCGATTTTAAAAAAGTAACAGCCAAAATAAATGTTCAGCATCCTATTTACGAGGTTGTTCTTGCAGCAACTGATTTCAAATCTTCTAATCCTCAATTTACCCTACATTATAAGGATGATTGGAGAGACGATCCTGATCAATATTCTCAATATATTAATGGAGAGGATCCAATATTAGGAGAATTTTTAGTACAAAATGATACCAATGAAGTA
>JAZDLJ010000187.1:0-4534 GCA_043802115.1 bacterium
GATTTTAAAACGGGCAAGTAGGAAGTTCGCAGCTTCCTAAATGCCCTAAGCAAGTCTATAGTATTCGGGATATTATAGAACTTGCCTTCCACTATTATAACCATCTCGCAACATGGAGGCAAGAAAAATGTCAGCCACAAAAACCAACCTTATACCAAAAGTCTCAAATATCCTTGAGGCAAAAATCAACAAGCTATATGATTTAAGAGTAGAGATTAAATCCTTACAAGAGCAGGAAAAGGAATTATCCGAAGGTATTATTACAGAATTACAAGGCCAGGGTTTAGATAATCTATCCACGCCAAAGGTATCCGCTAAGTTATCCCTTGTTGAAAGATTAGCCATTAATGTCAAAAAATTCAAAAAAGCGTAAGTGAACACGCCTTTTTAAATTCTGTAACTATCTCCATAAGCAGGGCAAGGGAGTATTTAGGAGAACATGACTTAAAGCGGATAAGCGAGATCTCTCAGCACTATTCTTTAAGACTCAATCCAGTAAAAACTAAATAAGTCTATTATCTCATTAACAAAGGGATAGTAGGCGCTATAATAAATCTGTCTACCTACTATCCCTTTACCTAAATGGAGGGATAGCAAAATGACCGTCTATGAAATAATTACCCAAAGAATTGTTGAGCAGTTAAAAAAAGGAAAAATCCCCTGGCATAAGCCCTGGACAGGAATAGCCCCTAAGAATTTAATCAGTCAAAAAGATTATAGGGGGATAAATACCTTTCTCCTTTCTACCTCTCAATACACCAATCCTTTTTGGATAACCTTCAAACAATGTAAAGACCTCGGAGGAGGCATTAAGAAAGGAGAAAAAGGGATGCCTGTTATTTATTGGAACTGGCTGGACATAAAAGGCAATGAGGAAGAAATAGAAAAGCATATCCCCTTTTTAAAATATTACACCGTCTTTAATGCTGAACAATGCGAAGGAATCGAAACCCCAGAGATAAAGACCTTTGCATGGGATCCTATTATAAAATGCGAGGCCGTAGTTGAAGACATTATAAATAAGCCAGAAATTGAATATGAAGGAAACAGGGCTTGTTATATCCCCTCCCAGGACAAGATTAAAATGCCTGAAAGAAAATACTTTGTTGAGGCAGAAAAGTATTACTCAACCCTATTCCACGAACTAGGCCATTCAACAGGCCACTGGTCAAGATTAAATAGAGATACCATAGTTGACTTATGTCCCTTCGGCAGTACTAATTATTCAAAAGAAGAACTTGTCGCCGAAATGACCGCCTCCTTCCTTTGCGGCCACATCGGAATTGAAAATAACACCCTTGATAATTCTACCGCCTATATTCAAGGATGGGTAAGGCAGTTTCGAGATAAACCCAAGATGGTAATAATGGCAGCAGCTCAGGCACAGAAAGCAACGGATTATTTACTCAACGTTACTTATCAAAATTAACGATCAACTATTAAGGGCAAGCGCACGCTTGCCCTTTTAACTATAAAAAGGGGTATCTGATAAAAGCTTACTTCTCCTTTTTACACTTTTTCAAAATCAGGATTGTTGATAATTTTTACAAGATACTGATTGATCGTCTCTAAAATAGATTGAAGATTAACATCACTATTTATCAAGACCCTCTTCTTAAAAATCTGCCACTGTTTAACTAGAAACTCATCATTTGGATCGACATTAATAGGCAGCTCAAATTTAGTTTTTCTTCTATTAAACGTCTTTCTTACCGCCTCCCTTGCCTTAACATCATTCAATTTGTTGGACTCAATTATGCGAAGAAGATCAAAAAAATCTTTCATTCTGCTATTTTGTTCCGCTCTGGAAACTACAGTCTCAAGTTTTTCCGCAAAGATTGTTTCTAGTGGATAAACAAGTAAGGTAATCTTATCGTCATAGATAAAACCTTTCTCAGTTTCAATCTTTTTAATTTCTTTTTGGATAGGTCTAACGGCATCTCCAAACCCTACATCAACAGTAAAAGGAGTTTTAGTATTTCCAAAAATTGCATTAAAGAATGCTCTAAATCCTCCATAATCAATATGGTTTTTAGCAAGTTCTTCAATTTTTAAAAATGAAAAAGAAAAATCATCTTCATTATTAGATTCAAAATCTTTAAAAACATCTTTCAATGCTTCACCTTCTGGTTTAATTTTTGTCAATAAAAAGTCTAGATCAACTGTTTCACGAGATAAAGTTATATACATGGAAAGAAGCATTCCACCTTTAAAAATAAATTTATGATGATGATCTGATCTGGCGATTTTAGCAAGGAATCTCTCAAGAACAAGCCTTTGCCACATCTCGTTAAAAGATTTGCCGTTATCCTGGGCAATTTTTTTAATTTTATCTTTTATTGAATCTAATTTAGGGCAAGTCATTATCTTTTAAGTAATTAATGATTGAAGATAAGGAGTTATATTAAATCTAAGCTTCTTAGCGTAATCTGATAGCTTTTTATAGTTCGGTTTCCCGATGGTTCCAGTCACATAAGCTTTAAGCGCCTTTACTGCAATCTCAAGATCGAGGAGCCTAAACGAATCAATAATAGTTCTTTCTGGGTCAAATATTTTAATAGTTATTCCTCCCTCTTTAACCACTTTTACTCCAAGCTCCATATTTCTCATTCGTACTAGCCGTACATTATCCCATGCTTTATTTTGTTGATTATTAGGAACAGCTATCCATAGTTCTCTCATAAACTCATCCGTCAGGTTGTAATATTTTAGAGCTGAAATAAGGCAAACTACACTGTTTGGAATAGTATTGGCAACAACAACCAGATCCTCCCATTGAAAATCTCCTGAATATTTTGAATCTTTACAGCGATAAATTCCTCTTCTGATACGTTCAATCCTACCATCCTTTAGATAATAGGCAATCATTCGAGAAGATAGCCCCTCTGACTCAGCATCTTTTCTGGAAAAAAATGGTCTTTTTTCTATATTCTTAGGTATCATGATCTAATTTAAGTGAATTTAAGTTATTTATTACTTGAATTGTCTTATTAATACTATACCACTGTTAGGATAAATGTAAACAAAATAACTCAAAAATATACAATGAGTGAATTTTATTACATTTATCTATTTGACGTTTTAAGCTAACTCTAATTAACCGAAACGTGAAATTGTTTTTATGTAATTTACCTACTACATATCGTGGTATGTTTTTTACAAAACACCATATATTGTATAGTTTTTACTTGACAATACCTATTTTGGTGATATTATTGGATTATTAGATGGCTACTAAAAAGAAAAAGAATGGCAAAAGATAGATAACCAATCCAAAATTAAAAGGCGAGCCATGCAGGGCTGCATACCAGCATGTGTCTCGCCTTTTTTTTTGGATTAAAGTCATATCCAACTAACTTTAACACCAAGGAGGTGCCGTCATGGAAGAAAAGATCCAGGAATTAATCAAGAAGTTTAAACAGTACAAAGCTGATGGAAAATTAGGGGTATTAGATATCTTCAGGTTTATTGTAGATTGTGTCACTGAGCTTGCCTGTGTAGTTGAAGAATTTACAGGTAAGCCAGGGACAGAAAAAAAGGCAATGGTGATCTCTGCCCTGGAGAATATCTATGTTGCGTGTGGGTTGGATATCCCATATGTCCCTAATTTTTTGGAAAGGACTCTATTGTTTAAGTATATAATCCCAGCAATAATAGATGGGGTTGTAGCCCTACTGAATAAAAAGGGTGTTTTCAAGCATGAACAAGGATTGATGGTTGGACAACTAATAACAAGCAACTGATCAAGGGTGTAAATAGTTATGGCCAATAAACGCTACTTTGTAGTCGATGAACAAACCTGGAAGCGCATCCCCGCGAATGAACAGATCTGGATGATCTACAAGAATCAGGTTGAGACCAATAGACGGTTGGACAGGTTAGAGCGGACCAATTTTATCAGAAACCTGTCCGCCTTTATCGGGGGGATTGTTGGGGGATTCCTGGCAAGCCTGGGGATAAAAAAATTTTAGATGAGAAGATGTCCAGAGAATATAAAAATTTTAAAGAAATCCCAATGTCGCCCACGGCAATGGACACCTTTTTTACAAGTGATAAAGCCCTCTGGAAAGGTACCAGTGATTATTCTGAGGAAAAGCATCAACAAACCAAAAAGAAGATCAAAGAAGTAAAAAAGGCAATAAATGACCACCTAACCCCAAGACAGCGAGAAGTCATCGACCTATATTATTTCAAAAATAAGACCCAGGCAGATATCAGCGTAATATTAGGAGTACATCAGACTACAATATCACAACATCTACAGTATGGGATCAAAAAATTGAGGAAGGTATTTAATAAAACAATTAGAGTTGGGACAGCCAGGAAAAATTAAGAATATGGAACAGGTATCCTTTTTTAAAAAGAAAAAGCCCCTACATTAAACAGATAATGCAGGGGCTTTTTCTTTTGCGAATCAATCTTGAAGATTAGGGAGTGGCTTTTTCTGCGGCCATTTTATCTTTGATAAAATCGCGCATATAGAGATTGAACCCACTCATCTGCTTCCCGTTTGCCGATTGATTCCAGGTATCCT
>JAZDLJ010000451.1:0-10588 GCA_043802115.1 bacterium
TTACCAAAACTCGCTACGCTCAAACAATGGTAATTTTTAACGGGAAGCTACGCTAAGAAAATTTACAAAAAGTCTCCTAATAACTCTCTCCAGCAAAATTTTTCTCTTCTCTCCTAGTAAATATGGTGTTTATTTTGGAAAGATGTCTAGTATATAAAAAGGGAGGTTGACATGGAGCTAAAGCGCGAATATTTTTCAAGGGTTAGAAAGACAGTAATACCCAGACCTACACAAAGAGAAGATATCGATATCCTTGGGCAATATGGAACTGCCTGGGCAAAAGATGCTGCTATTTATGGCCAAAATTGGTATCTGGATCATCAGCAGAATGTAGTAGAGATATATGATGCTGGTCCTGCAATATGTTTTAGAGAAATATTGCCTAAAAAGGATAAGTATGCCAAGGAAGGCCTTTATCTTCAATTGAGTATAGCTTATCGAACTACTGAAAATGCGAATGTTAATATCAGGACATTCTCTGGAAATCACGTTACCCTTCTCAACAACATAAGTGGGGCAATGTATCTGGACCCATCTACCTATTGTTGGATAACAGATGATATGACTCTGAATATTAATTCAATTTATTCCAATGAAAAACTTTGGATCCAAAGAGTAGATTGGGAATGGGTAAGTAGGGAGATCATTTTTGAAGATGAACTGGGTAAACATGATTTATATCTTGGGAGGATGGAGAAGGAAATAACCGAGCTCTATGTTGAAAAGGAAGTAACTAATGATTTAGTTAAGGAGTACTTGATCAATAGGATAAAGGATGATGACTACTTTGCAAAACGATGTTTAGCCTTGTTAAGGGCGGATAAACTTTCTACACAAGATATGATTTCACTTTATAAAGGGCTTTAGTTAAACTCTTCAATAATCTTTTCACCGTCAACTATTTTCCTACATGAATAAACAGAGCTTTTTGAACAATGTCTTACTCAATAAGCACTATTTCATGTATTGCAATTAAACAGAGTATTGTTAAAAATATTTTTGTTTATGGCGTATGTTGCATTTATCCCATAAACAGAAATATTATATATCATATTAGACATCTTTCCAAAATAAATACCGTATTCTCTAGGTGTCTAGGGGCAAAAGAAGACAAAAAATTTGCTGGAGTGAGTTATTTAGTAAGCTTTTCCACAACCTCAACCTTATCTGAGACAGCAATTCTAATTTTGATTTTTTTTAAGATAGATGTGCCTACAACATTTTGCTGAGCGAGTATTTAGTAAGCTTTTTGTAAATTTTCTTAGCGCAGCTTCCCGTAAAATTGCCTTTGTTTGAGCGAAGCGAGTTAGGCAATTTAGGGAAGCAAGCTTAGAAAATTCAAAAAGACTACTCTACGAGTGAAGCAAATTTTGGAGGCACATCAACAAATAAGTCAAAATGAGAATTGCTGTATCTGAGACAAATATAGACCAAAATATTTTTTATTTTTATTGCGCCTTTTTACACACCAGACGAAATTTTACACACAAATACCAGTCTACTCCCTTTAACCTCAATTCCTGTTAGTTTTTTGAGCCCTTCACCTTCTTAAATAAATCTTCCAACTCCCCAATACTCATTTTTTCAAGGCTTTTCTTGTCTAATACAGGTAGTCCTTTCATCATTTGAATAGTCTTAATACTTCCTATTAATTCTCCTTCCTCTCTTCCTTCCTCTCTTCCTTTTTCTATTAATTGTTCGGCTACTGTCATAATTACACCTCCTACTTCTTTTGAGGAGATAGTCTTTTCAACTATCTCATTTAATCCTTGCAGGGTTGCATCTTCCCTTGCACTCATTAGATATCGAAACATTGCCTCTATAAATTCCAGGGCTGACCTTTCCTTTAATGATAATGACTTTAATAAGGAAAATGTCTTTTCTATCTGGGATAGATTGTTATCAAAAATATGTTTAAACAACTCAAGACAGACCCGAAGGATAATCTCTCCTTTTATCTGAACACTACTATAGGATGAAAAGTCATATAGGTTATAGGTAAAATTTGGGATATAAAATTTCAATTCCTCTTTGTCTCCTAACAAGACAATACTGTTGAATCTATTACTTATATTCCACCGCTCTTTTCCATGATAAAGGAGAAGGGGGACAATTGGGGGTAACATATCCAGCCCTGGTTGTTGTTTGATTTCAAGTTCCCAGACTTTAACCATATACCTGAGCAATCTGAAAGAAATTAATTTATCTACTGTAGTTTGATGTTCAAAAAGGAGATAAAGGTAAACCTTTTCATTTCCTATGGCAACTTGATAAAGGATGTCTGAATAAAATCGTTTTAACTCTTTTTCAATAAAACTATCCTTCATGATCTGTAGGCTGTTTATATCTATTAATTTTAGGACTTCCCTGGGTAGATAGTTCCTGAAAAAATCACTTGCTGTTTCCTTCCTGCCCATAACTTCCTTGAAAAAGGCATCATGGGGATTATGGGCCTTATCGTTTATCTCCATATTCCTCCCTGTTTTAAAGCAGTAGGGTTAGATATCTTTGGTTAGATTAATATAAGTATATCTAACTGTTTATCTTTTAACAAGAAGAAAATTTGGTTCTTCTGCAATTTGTACAAAAAAAGATCATTGTTTTTATTTAAAATGGGAGATTTTGTCCCTTTACCTCCTACTCGCTAAAGCAAGCATGCTTATATAAAACAAGTAGAATTAATGCCTGTTATCGAAAGCCCAGAAAAATTGTTTGACATAAATGGAGAATGTTTTTATAATTATAGAAACTAGTAAAATTATCAAAGAGTTCAAAAAGGAGCATGATAAAAATGCCAGATTGTGGGAGAAGGCTTATAAGATTTGATTGGGCAGCTAAGTATGCTAAGAGACAAGGCAAATTTTGACATCAGGGAAGGACTACTTACAGCCATCTTAAGAATGGATAAAAATAATAAATTTCCTGATTATAACGGATTTAGGGGAGGAAGATTTTTTAGCATTTTTCACTATTGTTTATGGTATTATAAAAATAAAAATTCACCATTATAACCAGAATTTCTCTAACCTTTTTTGGTCACAAATTGCAAAAATTATCTTAAACTATTTCTTGACATACTAATATAACTTTTTTAGTATTATATACTACTCCAACTTAGGTTTTTCTAAAATAATGCAGGTTAATTTTGTAACTAACTGTTAAGGCACAAAGTAGCAAAGGCACAAAGGAAAAAACAAAAAAAATCTTAAAAACTTTGTGTTTCAATACTTTTATGCCTAAGATAGCTAGTTACAAAACTAACCTGTATTACCTCAGAAAAACCTAACTGGGAGTGGAGTAGTATCGATTATAAAAATTTCTATACGTTTAAATTAAAAAATGATTGACAAAATATCAATAATAAAGTATAGATTCTCACCACGAATAGATTTTTTAGATACTAACTCAGATAGGTATATCGTGACATTTTAAAGTCAGTATCTATCAGATTAGCACTTAACTTCTAGTTTAATTTTAACTTTAAAAATTGCTTAAGGAGAGGAGGTGACATTTGATTATGGCCTCATTCGAGGAAAAAATAAAAGAGATTATTGTAGAACAACTAGGGGTAGAAGAGGGCGAAGTTACTTCTGAGGCATCTTTTATAGAAGATCTAGGCGCAGATTCTTTGGATACAGTAGAATTGGTTATGGCTTTTGAAGAAGAATTTGATATAGAAATTCCTGATGACGATGCTGAAAAGATTATTACGGTTGGAGATGCTATTAATTATATTAAGGGAAATTCTTCTAAAGAAGAATAATATCAACAAGATATTCAGAAAAATAATTACAATTTTTTTTTGAGGCGAATATCTTAGGTAACTATTTGTTGTATACAAAGTATAAAAAAAAATATCAGATAAATTAATTTGAAATCTGTAATGTTAGAGTAGTGATTTACAATATTAGGGATCAGTAGAGATAATCTTTTCTGATCCCTAATAAGGTGTTTGATCAGTTAAAGTTAGAGTAGGTGTTTAAACTTAAAGCGGTTAAACTTGTTTTAGGTAGTAGACAGTTTATACTTTTTTAAATAGTTGAGTGGGGAGGTAATTTGAAAAGAAGAGCTGTTATAACAGGCATAGGTGCAATTACTCCTATTGGAAATGATATAAAAATTACATGGGAGGCACTGTGTCAAGGACAATCAGGTATAAAAAAAATAACCCGTTTTGATGCTTCTAAGTTTGACAGCCAAATTGGTGGCGAAGTAAAAGGGTTTGATCCTGCAGATTATATTGATAAAAAAGAAATAAAGAAGATGGATCTCTTTATTCAATATGGTATTGCAGCAGCCCAGATGGCAGTCGATGATGCCAGGTTAGTTATTAACGAAAGTAATGCGTTAAGAGTTGGTATATATGCTGGAGCAGGAATGGGAGGCTTACCAGCAATTGAAAGATATCACACTACTCTGATGGAAAAAGGGCCATCTCGTGTTAGTCCTTTTTTCATTCCTATAGTGATTATTAATCTTCTTTCTGGTCAACTTTCTATCAGATTTGGGGCAAAGGGCCCAAATGTTTCTGTAGTAACTGCCTGTGCCTCAGGCACCCATTCAATTGGAGAGGCATTTAGACTTATTCAACGTGGGGATGCTGATATTATGATAACAGGAGGGGCAGAGGCGGTTATTTGTCCTTTAGCTTATGCTGGTTTTAGTTCTATGAAGGCGTTATCAACGCGTAATGGTGAACCAGAAAAAGCTAGTAGACCTTTTGAGAAGAATAGGGATGGTTTTGTCATGGGGGAAGGGGCAGGTATCCTGGTAATTGAAGAATTAGAGTATGCTTTAAAAAGAGGCGCTAGGATATATGCTGAGATTATCGGGTATGGCTTAACTGGAGATGCTTATCATATTACATCCCCATGTGAGGATGGTAGCGGCGCTGCTCGTTGCATGCAGATGGCAATTAACGATGCCCAGATAAGACCAGAAGCAGTAGATTATATTAATGCCCATGGTACCTCAACGCCAGCTAATGATAGGATTGAGACACTAGCTATAAAAAATGTCTTTGGTGAGCATGCTAGTAAATTATATATTAGTTCCACAAAATCTATGATAGGACATTTATTGGGTGCTGCTGGAGGAGTAGAAGCAGTATTTACTGCCTTAACTATTAAAGAAGGCATAGTACCTCCAACTATTAACTATGAAGACAGAGATGCTGACTGTGATCTGAATTATGTTCCTAATAAGGCAATAAAGAGAGATGTGAATGTGGCGTTTTCTAATTCATTTGGTTTCGGAGGAACAAATGCCTGTTTATTGTTTAGGAGGTATTAATCAACTTAATGATGAATTAGGAAAGATGTCTAATGATGAAATAAAAAATAATGAGGGAAAAAATAATCTCTAATGTTTGGTTATTTTAAAAAATATCTTTTATTTTTCAGCAAGTTTTTTTTACATTCATCATTCATAGTTCATTATTCATCATTTTTAATTACGATTATGGATGAAAATAGAGAATTAGAGCTTAAGGCTTTCCAAGATAAGATTAATTATCATTTTAATGATATAAATTTATTAAATCATACCCTTACTCATAAATCGTATGCCAATGAGTTAAGAAAATTTCAAGAGGTTGAAAATAATGAGCGTCTTGAATTTTTAGGTGATTCTGTTTTAGGTCTTATTATAAGTGATTTTTTATTTAAGGAATTCCCTGAGTATCCAGAGGGAGAACTGTCTAAGATAAAAAGTTATATTGTAAGCGAAGCTGCTTTAGCTGAATTAGCTAGAAACATCCAACTTGGCGATTATCTTTTATTAGGTAAAGGTGAAAACCAGACAGGGGGGCGAGACAAAAGTTCAATCCTCTCGGATGCCTTTGAGGCCTTAATTGCTGGGATCTATATAGACGGCAAATTTGAAAAAATTTATGAATGGATTATAACTCTTTTTAAAGAAAAGATTAAATCGTTTACCTGTGGAGAAAAAATATTTGACTATAAAACTCAATTACAGGAGTATACCCAGGCAAAGTTGTCATGTATACCTGGATATAGAATAACCTCAGAAAATGGGCCTGAACATGAGAGGATGTTTGAAATTCAACTTTATCTAAATGGTAGTTACATTAGCTCTGGACAAGGAAAGAGTAAGAAAGAGGCAGAACAGGAAGCTGCGAGGACAGGATTTGAAAAATTGTTAGCTTTAGCTTCTCCCGAGATAGACAATGAACAGACCGACAATCAGCAGGATGAGTCCCAAGACTCTAAGTGTTAAATCGGGTAATTCGGGTATCTTTTTAAAAAAAGCCTTCATCTTTTCTGGAAAACAGAAATAAGGTATCCCTTCAAAGACCATTACCATTCCAAGTACACATAAAAAATATTTTACTCCTCCTACTGGCATAACTAAGATTTTACCTCCTTTTTTTACTTACATCATATAAACGTTTTAAAATGCTTATAAAACAAACAAAATTTAATAAAACTCCTATCTCAAGACTTAACGAAATAGAAAGTGCAAGAGGAGGAAGGAGCGGGTATCCCTTTTTTTCAAGAGAAAAAAGAATATAATTTAATAAAACATTAAACAGAATCAATCAAGATAATCATTAAGTCAAAGTGGAAAAATAAACTATTAAGTTGGTGCTGCCTGAGCTAAGTCAATTAGCATTTAATATTTAAAGAATAACACTTGCAACGGATATAAAGTAAAAAAGCTACTTTATATCCGTTACAAGTGTAAAACCTTCTTTAAATATTGCCCAGTGTAAGACCCCTCACATTTAGCTACCTCTTCCGGCGTCCCCTGCACCAAAATCCTCCCGCCACCATCTCCACCTTCTGGTCCTAAGTCAATGAGATAGTCAGCAGTCTTTATAACATCTAAATTGTGTTCTATAACTATAACTGTATTCCCTTCATCTGTCAATTTATTTAATACATCTAAAAGTCTTTCAATATCAGCAAAATGAAGACCTGTGGTTGGTTCATCAAGGATATACAATGTCTTCCCCGTGCTTCTTTTACTTAATTCCTTGGCTAACTTAATCCTTTGAGCCTCTCCACCTGAAAGGGTAGTTGCTGCCTGACCTAATCTTAAATAACTAAGTCCAACCTGATCAAGAGTTTGAAGTTTTGTTTTGAGAGCTGGGATATTAATAAAAAATGACTTAGCTTCTCCTACAGTCATGTCTAATACCTCAGCAATATTTTTACCTTTGTAAAGGATATCCAAGGTTTCTAGATTATACCTTTTACCTTTGCAGGTCTCACACATTATATAGACATCAGGTAAGAAATGCATCTCTATCTTTATAATCCCATCACCTTGGCAAGATTCACAACGTCCTCCTTTTACATTGAAGCTGTATCTGCCTGCCTTATATCCTCTTATCTTCGATTCTGGTAGACTTGTAAAAAGTTCCCGGATAAAGGTAAATAGGCCTGTGTAAGTAGCCGGGTTTGATCTAGGAGTTCTGCCAATAGGTGATTGATCAATATCAATAACCTTGTCAATCCACTCTAATCCTTTTAATTCCTTAAACCCTCCAGGCTTATCATGGATATGATAAATATGTTGAGCTATGGCCTTATAAAGTGTTTCTATAATCAGGCTACTCTTCCCAGAACCTGATACACCTGTTATACAAGTAAATATTCCTAATGGGATATCCACATCAATATCTTTAAGATTATTTAAACTTGCCCCCTTGATACTTATAAATCTCTTATTCTTTGGAAGGCGACGTTTTTGAGGAATGGATATCTGCTTTTCACCTGAGAGATATTGGCCAGTAAGGGAATTTTTATTAGCCAGGATCTCAGTTGGATGGCCGAGGGCAACAATATTACCACCATGTATCCCTGCCCCAGGTCCTAGATCAATAACAAAATCAGATTTTAGAATAGTCTCAGCATCATGTTCAACAACAATGACAGTATTCCCTATGTCTCTCAGGGCAGTAAGGGTGTTTAACAACTTAGTGTTATCCCTCTGATGTAATCCAATACTTGGTTCATCTAGTATATAAAGCACACCAACAAGGCTTGATCCAATTTGGGTAGCTAGACGAATCCTTTGCCCTTCGCCCCCTGATAAGGTAGCAGAGGGTCGGTCTAAGGTCAGATACCCAAGTCCTACATTAATTAAAAAACCTAATCTTTCCTTGATTTCTTTGATAATCTTCTCCGCAATAGCAACCTCAGTTTTATTTAGCTCAAGGTTAGAAAAGAGACTATAGGCATCTTGGATTGATAATTTGCTGAATTCTATTATATTTTTACTATTAATTTTAATTGCAAGACTTTCTTTTCTAAGTCGCTCCCCATTACACTGAGAACAAGGATGATTCCTCATATATTTTTGGATCTGACCTCTTATATAGTTTGAGGTGGTTTCCCTAAACCTCCGTTCCAGATTTGGGATAACACCCTCGAAATCGCTAACCCATTCAAACTTACCAGTCTTCTCCTTATTTTCTACTTTGAATTTAATTTTTTCTTTAGTGCCGTAAAGAATAATGTCTTTTTTTTCTTTCGATATTTCTTCAAATGGTTTATTGATATCTATATTAAAATAATTGGCAACAGCTCCTAATTTTTGTTTATAGTAGCTGTCAATCCCTCCCCCGAGACCTCCCCAGGGTTCGATTGCCCCATTAGTAATGGATTTGTTCCCGTCAGGGATGATAAGTTCTGGGTCAAGCTCAATTTTATAGCCTAGACCATCACAAGAAGGGCAGGCCCCGTGGGGATTATTAAAAGAAAACATTCGTGGACTTAACTCAGGGTAGCTCACCCCACAATCAGGACAGGCAAGGTTTTCACTAAAAAGGAGACTATCTTTTTTTGAGGTTTCGTCCTCAAGTATTTCAATTATAACTAGACCTTCAGCTAGGTTGATGGCTATTTCAATAGAATCTGCTAGACGCTTTCTAATATTCTCCTTAATAACTAGTCTGTCAACAATTACTTGCAGGTCATGTTTTTTATTTTTATCCAGGACAATATCTTCATTCAAGTCTTTAATCTCACCATCAACCTTGATTCTGACAAAACCTTTCTTCCTTAGATGTTCAAATATCTTTCGATATTCTCCTTTACGGCCTCGGACAATTGGAGAGAGAATATATAATTTGGTGTTTAACGGTAAACTTAAAACTTGTTCGATGATCTGTTGGACAGTCTGTGATTTTATCTCTTTCCTACAGTTGTAACAAAAAGGTTTGCCAATGCGGGCAAATAAGAGACGTAGATAATCATATATCTCAGTAACCGTGCCAACAGTAGATCTAGGATTTTTGCTCGTAGTCTTTTGTTCAATAGAGATAGCAGGGGAGAGTCCTTCGATTAGGTCTACATCAGGTTTTTCCATCTGTTCTAGAAATTGACGGGCATAGGCAGAAAGAGACTCTACATATCTTCTTTGACCTTCTGCATACAAGGTATCAAAAGCAAGGGAAGATTTCCCAGAACCACTAAGCCCAGTAATAACAACTAATTTATTCCGAGGTATCTCAAGATCTATATTTTTAAGGTTATGTTCTCGAGCACCTTTAATGATTATTTTATCTGTGATTGACATTATGTTTAACCTCATTAAATATAATTAAATGGAACATAAACATTTAATATTCAGTAAACTTTTTTAACAACCATTAAAGAGAAAAAAAATTTTAACATAGAGTAGACAGAATTTAATGAGTTTCATGAAGAGGAGTTATTGACTTAGTGTAATTCTGTTTATACTGTACCTCAGTATAAAAAATTTAAAATAGTAATGGGGTTCACTGAATATTTCTTCAGAACTTACTATTATAAAACATAAAGCAATGAAAATAAAGTGAAATATTAAAAAACAGCAATTCTTATTTTGACTTATTTGTTGATGTGCCTCTAAAATCTGTTTCGTTCGTAAAGTAGCGTAATATCCCGCATAGTGTGTAATAAGGCACAGAATAAATCAATCGTATGTTGAATGAATTTAAATAAACAACTGAAATTAAAGAAGATATTTTTTTATATTTTGGCATAATATTTGCATTTTTAGTATTAGGGGAGGATATTGAAAAAAAGAAAACGAGAAAGTAAGTAATTAATTGAAAGAAACCTATTTATTGAATGTTATATGGGGATGCATATTGGCAATCCTGGCGAGTATAGTGCTGATGACCATACAAATGCCATAATCCGAAATAATATTTTTTATCGAGCGAGTAAAGGGGATGTAGGGATTAGTTTAAACCATGCTATATTTTGTACTAAAAGGAGGGATAAAACTATTATGTATAATAGTGTTAAGCATGTAGAAAGTGAACCGTTTACTCTTCAGATTAATGAAATAATAAAGAAAAATAAAGAATTAAATAGAGATATAAAAAATTTAAGATATCAATTTTCTATAAAGGAAAACCGATTATATCCAAGAAAGTCTATTGTTACTCGCGTCTATTTTGGAACCAAAAAAAAATTTTTCACCTGCTATACTAAAAACATTAGTGAGGGAGGAATGCTAGTAGAAACTAAACGACAACTAGAAATTGGCACAGAAGTAGTTTTGACCTTTGCCATTCCTAGCTTTAGCAATCCTTTAAAGATAAAAGGAAAAATCGTATGGAGTAGTTCTG
>JAZDLJ010000460.1:0-6397 GCA_043802115.1 bacterium
GCACTCTTTCAGAGTGCTATCGGTATATAAATCATTACCTAGGGTTACGCTTCGCTCACCCTAGGCTAGTATGAAATGCTCCTTCGGAGCAAAAAGGCACTATTCTAATCGTACAGGTCGAAATTTTTGTCTTCTTTTGCCCTAGAGAATACGGCATTTATTTTGGAAAGATGTCTAATAGGGGCGTTGCTTAAAATCATTAACCTGAAGTTATTTATTGATAGGACAAATTTAATTGCACAGATGGTAATATTTTATGGGACTGACAGTAAAGGGTTTTTTAGAGACCTCTTTTTTAGATTGGCCTGGAAAGGTTTCCTCCGTTATCTTTTTACCCGGATGCAATTTTAGATGTCCCTATTGTCACAACCATCAGTTAGTCTGCTGTTCCGAGACTTTAAAAACCATTTCTTTAAGTTATATAAAAAAACATCTCTTGGATTTTAAGGATTGGATAGATGGTATAGTAATAAGTGGAGGAGAACCCTGTATCCATCAAGCTCATCTTAAGAAACTCTTAGAATTTTTTAAAAAGCATGATCTTCTTATTAAGCTTGATACAAATGGTTCATTCCCTGATGTTCTTCAGGAGGTGATAGATGATAAATTAATCGATGCAGTATCTATGGATATCAAGGCACCCTTAGATGATATCCGATACAGTCGATGTACAGGTGTAGTAATTAATATAAACAAGATAAAATCAAGTATAGAAATAATTAAAAAAAGTCTTCTACCTTACGAATTTAGAATTACGTTTTGTCCTTCCCTCCTTAGTAAAGATGATCTTCTGGAGCTTGCTCACCAACTCAAAGGAATTAAAAAATTTACCCTTCAAAATTTTAACCCCGCTGATCCATTGGATAGTGTCCTTAAAGAGGTTATTCCCCTTAGCGATAAAGAATTAAAATTCTTAAAAAAATCTGTTGATAGGATTATTTTGAACTAAGAAGGATTAAATAATTGAAAATTTTTATTGAAATAATAATGGATTAATAATATAATATTATATATCTTTATTAGACATCTTTCCAAATTAATCTTGCAGGGCGTAGGAAGACAAAAATCTTTGCTTCGTTCGTTGAAGTAGTCTTTTTGAATTTTCTAAACTTGCTTCCCTAAATTACCTAACTCGCTTCGCTCAAACAGAGGCAATTTTACGGGAATCTGTGCTAAGAAAATTTACAAAAAGCCTACTAAATAACTCACTCCAGCAAAATTTTTGTCTTCTCCTGCCCTAGAGAATAGAGTATTTATTTTGGAAAGATGTCTATTTAAAGACATTACTTAAAATATCTTATTAAAATTTTTGTCTTAGAAATTGATTAAAGTTGAACTTAGCGGTTGCTATTCCTCTTTTTGAAATTATTATCTGTCAATACTGCCTCACCTTGAATATAATTGTGTTTGTCCTATCTCATTTTAGCTGATTCCTATTCTTTTTCCTAATAATCATATTTGGTATCCTTCACCTATAGATTACATTTTAAGCTTGGTTGAGGAATTTGCTTAATTTTTTTAAGTTCGCAAGTTCCTAAATTGTTTAATTTGGATGCGGTGTAGGCTTAAAGTAGACTATTCTGGGAACCTACGCAAAATATGTACCTAGAAAAACCTAAGTTGGAGTATTATACTTAAATTTAAAAAAAATACTTACCAGGGGCACAAAGTAAAAAAGTTACTTTATGCCTCTGGAATGGGGGTTAAATTAATGAATAAAAAAGGCAGTAGTATGCTCCATAGCCATCTGATTGCTGTAAAGGAGGGGGAACGAAGATTTGAGAATGTCTTCCAGGGTGTAGCCAGGATGATTTTGGGGAGTGAGATCAAAAAGGTTGTTGTAAATGGGAAGACCACCTATGATTTTAGTATCTTTCGTAGAGGTAAAAAACATGTTATTGGTATGTACGATGAGATTAATAGTTTTGTCTCATATGTCAAAGATGCTGCTGAAGGTGGTTCCTCAAAAGAAATGGCCTTTATCCTTGTTGGAGAACCTGGTAATGGTAAGACATTTTTTGTTGATTTTCTCTGTACACAATATCGTAATTTTTTAAGTAAAGAAAAGGATCGAAAGTACACCTTTAAGTTTATTAACTTAGAAAAATTTGGCAGTTACGGACGGATTAACACTATAGAGTCCCAAACCTATGAAGATCCTATGATTCTAGCTATGAATCTCTTTGATGATCTAGATCAAAATAAGGAGTTCCTGGTTAAAGAGATTGGTTTTTCTGAGACAGAGATAGAAAAGTTATATGAAAATTATCGTCCATTAGGTGCCTGTAGTGGATATATCTGGTATGATATTAAAGGTCATGCTGATGGGGAACTTGAGGAGATGTTAAAATTTGTCCAGATAATTCCTGTCCCATTAACTGAAAGTTTAGGAACTATAACTGGAAAATATCCAGCCAAGGATAAGATTACATCTTCAGCGGTTGATCTATTAGGAGAAGAGTCTATCCAGAGATTACTTCATATCTCTGATACCAATAATCCTTATCGTTTTGATCTTAGACGTGGCGCCCTCGCCAGAGTTGCTGGAGGTGGCATTCATTTTAGTGATGAGATATATAAGAATAAAAAAGATCTAGTACAGGTCTATTTAGGGATAATCCAAAATCGGGTAATCGAGATAGATGGTTTTAAGTGGCCTATTGATACCTTAATTATTGCCACTAGTAATAATTCAGAATTTAATCGTTTTCTTGCTGAAAAAGAAGAGGCACCAATAGTTGATAGATGTCGTATCTGTTATGTCTCGCACAATACTAATTACAAGCTCCAAACAGAACTAACTTCCTATGCAGTTGGGAAGGAGGCTAAGACAACTATTAACAGAGAGCTCCTTCATCAGGATCCTAATCTTAATTATGCTGCCTCTATAGCAGTTGTTTTGAGCCGACTTTCCAGGTCTGAAAAGCTTACTCCAATTGAGACCATGAAATTAGCTGCAGGAGAGGTCGCCGGGGAAAAGAGTATTAAGACCTTAGCTGAGGTCATTGATACCTTAAATCAAGACCCTGATATAACTAAGCGTTTTGGGCAAAAGGGTCTTGGACAAAGGAATTTGGGCAGGGCAGTTCAGTTGATGATTGAAAGTTCTGAGACAAATGAAGGAAGATGTATGTTTGCTTATGATATCTATAAGGCGGTTGAGCGGGTAATTTTAGATTATGTTACAGAGGCAAATGATAGGACTAAGTATCTAGAAGATTTAAAGATAGCCAAAGGGATTTACCGTGAACGCATCATGACTGAGATGTTTAACGCCTATATGGATGAACCTTTAGCTATTAGAAAGGATGTAATGAATTATGTAAATATGATTATTGGAATTGATGCAGAGAATCTTGGTCCGGATAAGATGTGGAAGTATAAGAATCCGCAAACCGGAGATCTTAAGGCGCTCAAGATTGATGAACGTTATATTAAAAATGTTGAAGAGAGACTTGGACTAAAGACAGCAGAACAGAGAGAAACCTTCAGAACATCGATCCGAAAGATATATGGACAAAAGATATCCGTATTTCCTAATTATGATTTTATGGATAACTTAGAATTAGTGAAGGCTGTAACTGATGTAAGGCTAAAATCTGATATTGCAGGATCAGGTAGTCTTATTGGGGCATTGGCTAACCGTACGAATGAAGAGAATCAGAAACTCTACGATCGTATGGTTGATACTATGTTAAATAAACTTAAATATTGTAGGACTTGTGCACAGAAGACAATTGAATATTTCTGCACTCAGGAGGATGAAGGGTAGGGTGTTGCATTTTGCGACTATTATCCATTTTAATGGATAATAGTCGGTATGCAGAAAAAACAGTTTAACCAAAGGCCGGTGGAAAAAAGGATCAGAATATATCTTATGGCAACAGTATGGACTATGGATAAGATAACGATTAAGAGGATTTCAGAAAAACCAATTTCACCTTCTCCATCACATCCTCTACCTGTACATTCAAGATATCGCCATCCTTATATAGATAATACCCGTGTTCTCCCCAGGGATGCCAGGCATGAGGACTGGTCCTGCCAAATATTCCGATCGTCGGGATGCCCAAGGCCATAGAAAAATGCATAGGACCACCCTCAGCAGTAATAAAAAGATTACTAGCTAAAATTGTAGCTCCAAGTTCCTTAAAATCTCTAGTCGGATATACTAATGGAGACGCTATAAGACCCTTCTCAACCTTCTCCTTTACTTCAATATCCCCAGGCGCCCAGGTAAGGATCAAACCAGCCTTAAAAAGGTTGATAAGTTCATTCCCAAGGTCTATAAATCTCTCTGCCGGCCAAGGCTGCCTTCGCTTGCTCAAATGAAGGTTTATTCTTGGCCTGTTTGGCTTATTATCCATTAATCTTATAACATCTTCTACAACCTGATTAACCTTCGGGATTATAACATACAATTTTCTTTCTTTTGTATCTAAATCCAGTTTATTTAAAAGCTCTAAGTTACTTTCAACCTCATGTTGAACAATTCCATTTTCTCTTAAAACTGGTAGGTTATAAAAAAAATTAAAGATATTAGTCTGATCATTCACATACCCCACCCTAAACTTTGCCCTGGTTACAAATACCAACCAACCAAGCGAACTCGAAAAACCGCTCATCATCCCAAAGGCCAAATCAAATCCTTCTTTCTGGATACTCTTTATTGTCCGATACATGTTCAGCCATGATCTTAGTCTTGCCTGTTTTTTTGTGTGTTTATGTTTCTCATAGATAAATATCTTATTTATATCTGGATTACCTTCTATAACAGGCGCTGTATAACTACAGACAAAGGCAGCAATATAGGCATTGGGAAAATTACGCCTGAGATTTGCAAAGACAGGGGTGGTACAGATCAAATCCCCAACGTTATCTTTTCTTACAACAAGGATTTTATGAATATCACCCCTATCAAATGTCTGTGTTGGCTCATTGAACCTACCAAACACTAAGATGTTGTAAATTGCTTGGATTATCTTATTCCTTATTTTTATAACGACTGCTGAGATGTTCATCATCTGAATATCCTAATTTCCCAGGGATAACACTTCGATCGTTCTCAAGGCATTTTCCCTTGGAGTGAGGTTTTTAACCGTCATTCTTGCCTGCTCCCCTACCCTTTCTCTTACTTCTTTATCCAGGAGAATCTCTAATTTTAGCGCAATAGTTTTAAAATCCCCTGGGTCATCAACAATATACCCATTCTTGCCATCATTAATTATCTCCGATGCCCCATTTATTTTTGAGGTTATAACTGGAAGACCAAACGACATGGCTTCTAAACAAACATTACTAAAAGGTTCATAGATACTTGGCAAGACCAGGACATCACCTGCCTGATAAAATTCTTTTACATCTTTAGTTGGTCCTAAGAATATTATATCTTTATATAAATTATAACTCCTTATAAATTTTTGATACCTGCCCTCTTTACCCTTACCTAAAACAAAAAGTTTAACGGGATATTCTCCCTTTAAATTTTTCAATTCTCTAACCGCCTGGATAAGATAAAATAAACCCTTTCTCTCAAATCCTGAACCAACAAATAAAATAGTAAATTCATCATTCCTTAAACCTAATTTATTTCTGATGACCTTTTTATCTACATTACTCGAATTGTTCTCAATACCATTATATATAACCTTAATCCTTTCAGGTTCTACCTTGTAGTGTCTTATAATCTCTTCTTTCCCCTGATACGAGTTCGCAATTATATATCTGTAATTACCCTTTTTAAATATCTTTTTTTCAATATGACATATTATTAAATGAAGAGGATTGATGAGATCAAGTAAATTTTTTATTGGAGGGTTTATCTTTCTCCTTTGTAACAACCATTCTTTGTGACACCCATCTCCAGCCCTATAGATATCCTGGTAAAATGTCTTTTCTAAACTATAAATAACATCAAAGGAATATTTTTTTAATTCTAAGTAGGAAAAAACGGCAAAGCTTAGAACCTTAAGGAAGGAAAACCCTCCAACTATACGAATCCTATGGAATAATACCTTCTCTCCTGTTATCTCCCATTTATTCGCAAAGAGGTGTACCTCATGGCCAGTTTCCAATAATTCTTCAATTAAATTCTGTAAATAACGCTCAGCACCTCCATGACTTATATATTTTTTTCGAACTAAGGCTATCTTCATTTAAAATTAATTTAAAATGATGAATTATGAACAAAAATCTAAAAACTATGGCATCCTTCATAACGCCCAAATAAAAACGCCTCTTCTGCAATTTGTTACCAAAAAAATTTCGACCTGTACGATTAGAATAGAGGCTTTTTGCTCCGAAGGAGCATTTCATACTAGCCTAGGGTGAGCGAAGCGTAACCCTAGGTAATGATTTATATACCGATAGCACTCTGAAAGAGTGCCTCATAAATTAT
>JAZDLJ010000484.1:0-8624 GCA_043802115.1 bacterium
GCTGTCTATGCCTCGTATATCCTGCCCATTATTTTTTTTGATAACATAACTAATCTAGGATTGTTGGTAAATAATAACATCTTCCTTTTAGGAACAATCTCTATTTGTATAGTAAGTAATTATTTTACTTCTCTTCTTCACTTCAATGAATTTAAAACCCGTTCTGATTTAGAGAAGGCCACCGCAGAGTTAAAGGAACTAGACACCTTAAAATCCCAATTTATGAGCAATGTAAGCCACGAACTTCGCACTCCTTTAACCAATATAATAGCCCCAATTGAATCGGTCATTGGACAATCTAAAGAAAATCTGAATCTCCAGCAAGCTGAGGACATCTTTAAGATGGTTCTAATAAACAGTAAAAAACTTCTCAAAGAGATAAATAAGTTACTTGATGTCTCTAAGATAGAAGCTGGAAAGATGAAATTTAAATATGCTTTAACTAATATTCCCTATATTCTCAATATTATAGTTGAGCCAGCGAGAGAACTTGCCAAAGCCAAAAAGATTATTCTTTCAGAAAAATACACTCCCGATCTAGAGCCAATATATGTAGACTCAGAATATATTTGTCAAACCTTTAGTAATCTTCTCAATAACGCCCTTAAATTTACTCCTGAGAATGGCAAAATCAATATCAAAACCGAAAATGACAATGAATTTATAAAGGTCATTTTTTCAGATACAGGAATTGGCATAGATGAAAAAGATATCCCACATATATTTGATAGATTCAGGCAAGCAGATGGTTCTACAAGCAGGAAATATGAAGGAACAGGAATAGGTCTTTCCTTGGCAAAGGATATAGTAGCACTCCATAAAGGAACTATCTCCGTTGAGAGCATAAAAGAAAAAGGAAGCACATTTACAGTACGTCTACCAAAAGGAAAGACACATCTAAAAAAAGAAGAGATTATAGAAGATAAAAAAGAATTAACTAATGGCAATGTATTGGAGAAAACAGACCTCCGTTACCGAGCAAATCTTCAATATACTAACCTGATGAGCAGTACGAGTAAAGAGAACGTAATAACTGACCAAACTCCTTTGCCTGATAAGAAATATAAAATTGTTATAGTTGAAGATAATAAAGACCTGGCCTTAAATCTAAATAATATTCTCTCTTGCAATTACATAATAACGATTGCCAATAATGGCAAAGAAGGGCTAGAAAAAATTAGACAAGAAATGCCGCATCTTATTATTTCAGATGTTATGATGCCCGAAATGGATGGATATGAACTATGTAAAGTGATAAAGACCACTCCAGAGACAGAATTAATCCCTCTTATCTTACTTACAGCAAAATCAAAGATTGAAGATAAGATTGCAGGTATCCAGTTCGGTGCAGACTGTTACATAAACAAACCCTTTGATCAAAGAGAACTACTTATATCAGTCTCCTCTCTTATAAAACAGGGAGAATTGAAAAAAAATCTTAGGGATAAAAATTTAGAGTTAGAGGAAACCCTTAAAAGATTAGAAAAAACAATGACCGAGCTTAAAGAAACACAAGTAAAACTATTGCACTCAGCCAAACTCGCTTCGGTTGGACAACTCGCTGCTGGTATGGCTCATGAAATTAATACCCCTGTGCTTAGTGTTGCTGCTGCAATTAATGCTATAACCAAAGAATTAGACCTGTTAAAAGATTCAAAAATAAGCATAGAAGAGATGGGTCAAGACGTAAAAAAAGTCTCTCAGAATTCAATAAAAGCCTTAGATAAAATAAAAACCATTGTCCAAGCTCTCATGGATTTTTCCCGTAAAAATAAAGAAGGTTTTAATATGAGCAATATCCATCAAGGGATTGAAGATACTCTTACTCTCTTAGATTATCAAATCAAAGATAAATTTACCGTTCATAAGGAATATGGGGAGATTGGAATTATTGAATGCAACCTTGAGGAGCTTAATCAGGTCTTTATGAATATAATCAATAATGCCTGTCAGGCAGTTGAAGTTAAAGGAAATCTTTGGATTAAGACTAAAAAGGCGAATGGAAATGTTACAATCTTAATTCATAATGAAGGTTCTTCCATACCCGAAAACATTATTCCAAGAGTCTTTGAACCATTCTTCACAACTAAAGAGGTAGGTAAAGGAAGTGGCCTTGGATTAAGTATCTGTTATGGCATTGTTCAAAATCATAATGGTACTATAGAAATAAAATCTGATAAAAATTATGGAACAGAATTTATCATTAACCTGCCTACAAAACAGGTAAAAAAGGAGGCTTAAAATGTCATCGGGTATAACTTTTAAAGAACATAAAATCCTAATGGTAGATGATGAAAAAGAATATTTGGAAAATATGTTAACGAACCTTAAACATGATTTTAGTATTCTTACAGCATTTAAAGCATCTGATGCAAGAGAGATATTAGAAAAAGAATCCATAGCAGTTATTCTCTCTGATCAGAAAATGCCGGATATTCTCGGAACTGACTTATTAATTGAAGTAAAAGAAAAATATCCTGATACCATTAGAGTCCTTATTACAGGATATACCGACTTAGGAGCAGCTATAGATGCTATAAATAAAGGGGATATCTACCGATATATTCCAAAAACTGCGTCTGTTCCAGAGATCGAAGGACTAATCAAACAATCGATAGAAAGATATTACCTCCGAAAGGAAAAAAATAAACTCTATAACGCTAACCAACGCCTCTTAAAACAACTTGCCACTCAGGAAAAGATCTCAGCAGTAGGTTACTTTGGAACTGTCCTGCATGATATGTTTCAACCCTTATTACAACAGTTAGGTCATGATTTAGCCCAAGAAGATCTGATGAAATATTCTTGCGGAGATGACTGCGCACGACCAAAAGAGACAAAGGTATTAATGGAAAAGGTAGCCAAGTCGATTCTAACCCTTAAAGAGGTAACATCATCAGAATTCTTTATTAAACCATTAAAAGAAGATGTCCCAACACCTCAGAAAGATGCAAATTTGAATGGGATTATCAAAAATATTGTAGATTATTACGTTCCAAAATATACAGTTCCTGATGAGGAAAAAAAGAAATACAACTTTGACTTAAAACTAGCTAATGACCTACCTCAACTAGCATTAGATGTCGATAAAATCGACTACGCTATAGAAAGAGTAATCTTAAACAGCGTCCAATCAAGAGAGGATGTTACTATCACAATAAAGACTAAACTTAAAAAAGAAGAGAAGAAAGAATATGTAGTCTTAGAGATATCTGATGATGGAATTGGTATACCTAAAGAAAACCTAGAAAAGATACGCACCCCATTTTTTACCACTAAACCAGGACATACAGGACTAGGACTTACCATTGCAGAAAATATCTTTAATAAGCATGAGGCTACCCTTGATGTTAAAAACAATTTATTAAAAGGGACAACAGTAACAGTTACTTTTCCTATAAATGAAAAAAGTACTGCAAAATAAATAAGATAAGACCCAAGATTTTCAAAAACGAAGATTTAACAATACTTCTGTCTTAATAAATAATAAGGTAACTCTCAGAGAATAATCTCACTATATCCTTCTCAATTCAAATCAAAAATCAAATACCACTATAACCTATAGTTTTATTTCCAGCCTATATAATCAACCACCACAATAACTATCGAAAAAAAACTAAACTTATGCTAAGATAATAGAGAACACCTTTGAATTATTGCATATTACAATCTATTTTATAGCAAGATAATTATAAACCATGACCATTAAAGCCCCACCAGATAATATCTTAGACAAGATTCTCAAATTATTTGGCAAGGAAAGAGAAGTAATTCCTCCTGATGAGGCTGATAATATCTATAAAAAGTACGGGCAATATGCTTATATAAAGGCCAAAAAAGAGAGTTTCTGGAAGGCCTTGGTTAGAAAGAAAAAGACAGATTAGATTTTTTTAGTCAGATGTTTTTTAAGATAAAATTGAATATATCCTAATAGATGGATAACGTGATTATTTTTGAAGCCATTGGAATAATCGGGTCTTTAATCGTCTGTGCCAGTGCCATTCCTCAAGTCATAAAGACTTATAAAACTAAACGAGCCAATGACTTAAGCATTGTCTATCTATTTATATTGCTCTTTGGTATTATACTATTACAAATTTATTCATTATATATAAGAGACTTTGTCTTTATCTTTGGCAATACCCTTTCATTACTTACAACGGGTCTCTTAATTGTCCTTTGGTATATGTATAGAAAAAATTAGAAGTATGGAGATCTCAGATGGAACTTATATTAGGCAAAGAAGAATTCTATAAACTAGCTGAAGAAGCCTTTAAAGCAAGCGATTATATCTTCTATAACAACAAAGCAATTAAAGGTAAAAGTAGAAGTCATGCCAGTAAACCTGATTATATTGCCTACAAGAATAACATAATAATTATAGGCGAGATTAAATCTCATAAAGAACCACCAGAGAGTTCTAGCTGGAGACAGATTCAAAATAGTGATACTGAGGAATTTAAAAAGGTAAGAGTTGAGATTGCTAAAAAAGAAGAGACTGGTAAATTACCAACTAATATCGGTGGGCATGAGATTATTATCAGAGGCCAAATCCCAGATTATATTAGCAAGATTGGAAAAACCTATGATCTTCCCTCAGATATTAAAGAGACCAATAAAATGTTAGGTGGATATACCTTTCCATCCAGCCAGTTAAAAGATGTCAAAACTGCCTTTAATAATGCCCATAAAAAAATCTCTGAGATAATAGACACAGGTAATGGTAGCATAAGTATAATCTATATCCTATAACCAATAATGAAAAATACCATTGCAGTTATCTTTGATTTTGATGATACCCTCGCCTCAGATAGCACCTCCGGTTTTTTAAACAGTTTAAATATTGATGTCCCCGCCTTTTGGAGAGAGGAAGTCCAACCACTCATAAGCAATGGATGGGATCCTGTGCCTGCCTACTTTTATAAAATGATCGAACTTTCTAATAATGGCGTTCAGATAACCAAGGATAAATTAGCCAACTGGGGAAAAGAAATCCAATTCTATAATGGGGCAGCTCAAATCTTTCAAAGAATAAAAAACCACGCCAGTTCCATTAATAAAGAAATAGAGATCGAATTCTTTCTTATCAGCAGCGGGATAGGAGAGATTTTAAAAAATACAAAGATTGCCAAGAATTTTACTGAGATCTGGGCAAGTGACTTCCATTATGACAGTAGTGACGGTAATAACAGTAAAATCCTATTCCCTAAAAATATTATAAGCTTCACAGATAAGACCCGATTCTTATTTTATATCTCCAAAGGACTAATAGGTGATAAGTATAGAGGCAAACCATTTGAGGTAAACAGAAAGATAGACAAAAAAGATTACTATATCCCTTTTGACCAGATGATCTTTGTCGGCGATGGTTATACGGATATTCCCTGTTTTTCCTTAGTAAAAGATCAAGGCGGAATACCAATCGGAGTATATGATTCAAAACATCCTGAACGTTGGGGCAAGGCCTGGGGATTTATAGAAGATGGTAGGGTATCAAATTTAGTTCCTGCTGATTATGGAAAGGATTCGGCCTTAAGTTGTACCTTAATGATGGCAATTACTCGGATAGTTGAGAATATTAGTTTAAAGAGTAGGATTTATCAGGGGTAAGGAAGGAGCAGGAAATTTCTTCTATACCCCTAAATTTTTTGAGTACCTTTCATCTAACTTTAGGACATTAAACATTAGTTTTCCATTCTTTATATTCCTGTAGCTCCTGTTCAACAAGCAATAAACAAACAGCGATTACAGCCGCATCATCTGTTAGACCAATAACCGGTATAACATCTGGAATTAAATCAACAGGACTTAAGACATAAAGAAGGGCAAAAGCAATAGACGCAATAGCCCAATAGGGAATCTTTCTATATTTCCCTGAAACATAATCTTTAACAATAGAAATTAGTAATTTTACATCCTCAATAAATCGGCCTAATGGACCTGAGGCAGCAAACTTACTCTCTATCTCTTTTGCCTTCTCTCCTACTCTTATCAAATCTTCTTCTGTTATCTTATTAGCCTGTTTCTTTATAAAATTTTTATCTATCTTTTTTATTTTTTTTATATTGTTCATTTTTAGATATCCTCCTTTTTTCTCGTTATATGTTAGTTTAATCCATATACAGTTACATAAGGTTTCCCATCATCTGTCAATTCAGAAACATAACCGATAGGTATTTTTTTCTTCATTGAACCGAGATTGATTATTAGATCAGCACCACAGGTACAACCCTTTTCTTCCTTAGTTTTAGTCCTAATATTTTCTACAGAAAACCTTTCAGGCGTTATTCCAAGTTGGACTGCATCTGAACCATATTGTTGAAATGCAATGGAAATAACTGTATCTTTAATAATGGTGTCATTGCAATTAGGGACAGAAGAACTATGTTGATTAAAAACAGTAACTGTTCCTCCTAATATAAGAATTGCAGGGAGAATGAGATAATATTTATTTTTACGAAGTCCTTTCATCCCACCACTTTTATAGTCTGCTGTTATAGTTGAGATTGCTTTATTAAATGTTTTTGATAATATCCCCTTAATTTTTTGAATAATATTTTCTTTTTGAACACCATTGTCTGTTATCATTTTAATCTCCTATTAAAAATATCTTACGGTTTATCCATCTGTAACTAAAACTGTAATTAAATTTTTATAGTTATTCGCCTCCTTTCCACCTCAACTAGCATAAATAAATACCAAATAAAAATACTTTTTTATTTGTCTCTATAACTACCACTATAAAAAACTAAGAAAAATACAAAGTCTAGCTTTATTTATACCCTCTTAAAAAAATTTTAAACTTAAAAACTAAACCACTAGTTTAATATTTAAGGAAAGAGGCGAGTATGAATACCCTAAAAGAGCGGATTGGAGCTAGAATTCAAGACCTAAGAAAAAAGAGAGGACTGACACAGGAAAAATTATCAGAACTGGTTAATATAACACCCGTCTATCTAAGTGGCATCGAAAGAGGTAGGGAGAATCCAACGCTTGATCTTCTAATAAATATCTTAGAAAAATTAGATGTCCAACCTGATGAAATCTTTAGTTGTGTACAAAATGATGACCCAGTTAAAAGAAAAGATATTGCCCATAATCTTTTAGACAAGGCAACTGATGAGCAATTAAAGATACTTCTTAAAATCCTCTCAGCTATTATTAATTGAAATAATAAGTAAAGGTCACTAAGACCTCCTACATAAGTAAGAGGTCAAAGTGACTTTCAAATCAGGTTTCATCCTTTATTTTTTGAATCCCTGAATAATTTTTCTCCAGTATTTCTTTAATGCTTTGGGCACATACTTCAATAACTCCACCTAATGTAGCGCCGTACTTTGCCAATCCTGCCTCAGGTAGTAAACTTATACAACCTCCAAGCGCAGTTATAAATCGGATTACCTCTATTAGATAATCCTCTAACTCCTTTTCTGGATCATTGATAAAGAATGCCAATTTGGATTTTTCTTTTTGAGTTTCAGCCATTATTTGTAATTTCCTTTCTATTTGTAATTAGTTAACCAATTCTAAGATGTGCCCTCCTACACTTTGGAGATTAAAACTAGACTCAGCGGATAAGCCATTATATTGTGATGCTTTTGTATAGGCATTTATAATATTAAACATAGTATCTCCTGCCTCATATCCCCATCCCCATTCAACTGCTTCTTTTTCTGATTTACCAAGTTGGAATTGGCGGTTAAAATTGTTAAGTGTGGATATAGGATCATTAACCTTACTTTCAAGAGATATTTGAAATTGTTTCTTTTGTCCTTCCACTCTGTTTGAGACATCAGTTAAGAGCTTTGGTAAGTGATCTAAAATCTTGGTTGAGATATGACGGAAGGAAGCTGCAAAGGATTTAACTTTTGAGATTAACCCATTAGTGCAGACCAGTCTTAAGATAAAAGATGAGATTGATAAAGAAGCCAATCCTACCTCAGAATTTGAGATAGATATCCCAGGTGTTAATTGATCTCCATCTTTTATAAAAAAGGTCTTATTCGCATCTGGAACACTTAAAGTCATAAACTCCGCATCCAAGTAACATTGGACTAATGTATCGGGATTAACTCCTAAAGAATCTAATTTTTCCAATATCTCAAAGTTATCAACTGGTTTATATTTAGGAGTAAATATTGCCCTGACCTCATCTCCGTCAAATCTAAGGAACATCTCCTCGTTCTTTTCCCTTTTTATCCAATAGTTGAGATTAAGAGATTGAATTTCAACAGGACATCTTTCTATATATTGAAAGGGAATTCCCAATCTGTATGCCATCGACCTTTGCGCTACTGGCCTTAGTTTATGTGGTTCATTCTCTATTTTGATTGTATCAAGCCTATCAAAAGAGATGGCTTTTATTGGAATAAGTTTGTCTGTGCAGTTTTTAGAGAGAGAATCTACTCTATTAAAGACATCTTCTAAGGTAGTTATGTTATCCATTTTTTCTCCTTTACGATTTATTTTTAAAATGACAGTCCGCACACATTGTTTTATCCTGACAGGCATTACAAACCCTTTCTTTTTCTATAACTTTTGGCATATAATCAAAGACCATCTCTATTGCATGAGTCATAGGAACATTAAAAGCCCAGGCTATTCTTCTTAAGGTGCGGGATGAT
>JAZDLJ010000009.1:0-6868 GCA_043802115.1 bacterium
CAACAACAATGATAATACATATACTACTAATGAAACCAATAAAAACGATGATTTAAATTTCATGTTATTCCTCCTTTCCAGCGGAAGTATGTTATAAAATTAAAAATAGATTGAGATTAAAATGGTATCCTCTTCAAAAAGCAGGGTAACCTAAAATAAAAAGTAAAAGATAAGACTTGCTAAAAAGTATACAAAGAGTTATGATTTTTGCATGCAACTGCTAGATATTAAAAGATTATTGAAGGGATTAAAGATAATAAAATCCAGGAAGGGATTTTGTTGTTTTTTAATCTTATCGAAGATTTAACTTCAACAGTTAGGTCATTACAAGAGGAGAATCAATTACCTAGACAAAATTGTTTTTATATTTTTTTATCCGATAGGGACTTGGTTTTGGTCATTTTTCAACCGTCCCTACCGGACGGAATAATTTTTTTTAAATGGAACATAAAAATAAATTTGTTTAGATACTTACCTTAAAATTTATTTACCATACTTTTTGAAGAGGATACGAATAATCTTTTGAAAAATAATGAAAGGAGGTGATAAATATGAAAAAGTTTTTAACTTTAGCGTTATTATTTATAGGGTTAGTTGTCGTTAGTTGTAATACCTCAAAGGAGGCTACAGATGTAAAGGTAGAGGAACATACTGTTTCAGCTCCAGTTGAGAACAAAATAACTCCTGTTGAGAAAACTGTACTTCCAACTACGGAAGAAGCTCAACCAATTGAAGAATCTGCAATTGAAGAAAATATAGAAGAATCTCCAGATGAAGAGAGAATTGTACCAAATAATTAGATTAAAAAGTAAGTGCTTGCCTGTAATTTATATAATAAAAAGTCAATAGTTAAGTGACCGACCATAAAAACTTATACCATTTTGTTCAGCTACAGAGCAAAAGTTATAAGTAATTATGGTCGGTCACTTTGTTTATATTATACTAATCCAACTTAGGTTTTTCTAAGTGATTGTGTTAGTTAAAACCAGTAGGCAAAGGCACAAAACAACACTATCTCAGGAAAACCAAAATTGAAGTAGTATTAAAATAATTTAAACATACTTAAAAAAATAAAGGAGATGGTTATATGAATATTCAGCAACCAAATGCAAATGATGCCACAAGAACATATAATCGTTCAAAAAGTGTGGTTCCTATGAGTGGTTTATGTTCGCGTTGTATTGACGGATGCCGTGGTAATTGTGAGGTATTTAAAGCTACATTTAGGGGACGTGAGCTTATTTATCCTGGTCCTTTTGGTGAAGTTACTGCTGGTGGAGATAAAAATTATCCTGTCGATTATTCTCATTTAAATATCCATGGTTATGCCCTTGGAGCAAAGGGACTCCCTAAAGGGATAGATGCAAACCCTGATACAGCAAGGTTTCCTAATGTCAATACAGAGTCTGAATATGGTTGGGATAAAAAAGTAACGATGAGCATGCCTGTATTTACTGGGGCATTAGGTTCAACTGAGATAGCAAGGAAGAATTGGGAGCACTTTGCTGTTGGTGCAGCTATAAGCGGCATAACAATTGTTTGTGGAGAAAATGTCTGTGGTATTGATCCAGGGTTGGTTTTAGATAAAAATAAAAAGGTAAAAGAAGCCCCTGATATGGATAGGAGAATTGGATTATACAAGAGATATCATCGTGGTCTAGGTGAGATTCTTATCCAGATGAATGTTGAAGATACTCGTCTTGGAGTTGCTGAATATATTATTGATAAACACAAAATTGAGACAATTGAATTAAAATGGGGACAAGGTGCAAAGTGTATTGGTGGAGAGATAAAAGTTAATTCTCTGGAAAGGGCATTAGAACTTCAAAAGAGAGGCTATATTGTAACTCCAGATCCGTCTGAGCCAGTTAATCAGGCAGCCTTTAAAGATGGAGCTATAAAGGAATTTGAACGTCATAGCCGTCTTGGATTTATTGGAGAAGAAGCGTTTTATATGGAGATTGATAGATTAAGGAAGCTTGGATTTAAAAGGATTACCTTAAAAACAGGGGCATATGGCTTACGTGAGCTGGCTATGGCTCTTAAATGGTCTTCTAAGGCAAAAATAGATCTTCTTACCATTGATGGAGCCCCAGGAGGAACAGGGATGAGTCCCTGGAGGATGATGGAAGAGTGGGGTATGCCTGCTGTCTATCTTCATTCTGCGGCATATGAGTTTTCAAAGATACTTTCTGATAAAGGTGAGCGGGTTCCTGATCTTGCTTTGGCAGGGGCATTTAGCTCAGAAGATGGTGTATTCAAGGCTATTGCTATTGGCGCTCCATTTGTAAAGGCAGTATGTATGGGACGAGCCCTTATGATTCCTGGAATGGTTGGAAAAAACATTGAACTTTGGATGAAGAATAATGATCTGCCGAAGACTGTAAGTGAATATGGTAATAAGGCAGAAGAAATTTTTGTTTGCTATGAAAATGTAAAAGAGTTAGTAGGTGAATCTGAGATAAAAAATATCCCATTAGGTGCGATTGGAATCTATAGTTATGCAAATAAGCTTCAAGTAGGATTGCAACAACTAATGGCTGGTGCACGGTGTTTTAATATTGCTGCTATAACTAGAAATGAGTTAATGTCTTTAACTGAGGAATGTACGAAGGTCACAGGTATACCATACCTAATGGATTCTTATAGAAAAGAGGCCTTGGAGATATTGGGTAAGTAGATATTAAGAAAAGTTATAGATAATATTCAATTCATAGGTTTTAATGTCAGGATATTTAAAAGAGAGGGGATTGCTGTCATTATTTTTAGGTAGGTCTGCTGAGGCCTTTGAGGACTTCAAAAGCACCTTAACCAATCTTATAAAGTTTTGGCGACGTGCTTCTTTAAGTTCTTTAAATACTAGTTCATATCGTATCCTTTCTTCCTTTATGCGAACTAGACTTATTAATTTTCGATCTACATTATAAATGAGATCTATTAACCTTTGACACTCCCCGGTCAAATATCCCATATCTATACTTGCAATGCTAATCCATTTAATCTGTTCCCATTTAAAAAGCTGATTATGTTTATCTTTATCTTCAAATATTATACCAGCCTGATTTAATCTTAATATATTCATCTCACTAACTGCTATCTGTAACATATTTTTATTAAGAGAATCATTCTCCCCTTGACTAACCAATGTTGAAGGTTTTGATAATGTCGGTTCTATTTTATTAAATTTTTTTGACCGCCTAGGCTTTAGACTGTCTACAGCTACCTTTGCCCTTGTTAAACCATCTTCTATCATATTTTTCCATTCAGGATAAAGTTTACATAATTCAATTCCTTTTTCAAATATCTTTAAAGCCTCAGTAGGTTGATTAATCTTATTAAGACAGATCATCCCATAGTTTACCATTGCTTTCATAGTCTCGTTAGTGCCAGGATATTTGTTAATTAATTTAAGATAGGCCTCTGCCGCCTCTTTTATCCTATTTTCTGACTCTAAAAGGCGGGCAATATTCGTCTGGTCTTTTGGGGAGAGGACTATATCAGGGGCTAAATCTTTCATCTCAAAATAGGTCATTAAGGCAATCTCTTTATTCTTCTCTGAGATGTATATGGGTATTAATTTTTTGTATACCTGAACAGCTTTATCTATTTTATTTTGTCTTGTATAAATACGAGCAAGTATAGTATTTGAATCCGGGTTAAGGGGATCAATTTTTAAGATGGGATTGAGGTCAGTAATAGCCTCATCAAAACGTTCTTGATCAAGTTTTTCTATGGCAGAGATGAGTTTTGGATGCTGGCTCAAAGACAATTTCTGCTCAATCTCAGGTTGAATATATTTTTCTTCTATTAAGGCAACCTTCATAATTACTGCAAATATGACTCCAAAAATAAAACCTCCTATATGTGCCCAAAAGGCTACTCCACCACTGAAATTATTAGTAGGAGTTGATAGGGCATAATAGAATTGAAGGGCTAAATCTAATGGTAAGAATACATAAGCTGGTATATAAAAAATACCTGTTTTCCACCACCAGAGATAAAACATCTTCATCCTGGTGTTAAACATTCTCACTAAGAAAGCCCCCATGACCCCTGAGATAGCGCCTGATGCCCCAATCGTAGGGATAATACTATTAGGGGACATAAAGATATGAGCTAAAGAGGCCATTATCCCTCCAATTAGATAAAAACCTAAATATAGAGGCATACCCCATTTATCCTCAATAGCACATCCCATTGCCCATAAAAAAATCATGTTACCGAGAAGGTGAAAAATATCAGCATGCATAAACATACAAGAAAGAAAATTGAAAATTTTTGGTTTTCGAGGAATTAGGCCGTACTTAAGGAAGGGCAGTGATTGTATTGCCCTTTTATATTCATTTATTAAAGATATTCGCTCGCTTTTATAAAATGATGTCTCTAGTTTATCTTTTTTTCTTTTTTTAACCTTTTCAAGCGTAGGTCTTATCTCTGGAAAGAATTCATCTTTCTTGATATCGCTAATATCAATACCAGGATGCTTATTGTAGAATTCTACCATTGCCACTTTTTTTTCTTTAATCTTTTGATTACAGTTTCTCTCTGGGACTATATTAAAGAAAAAAATTAAAACATTGAGGACAATTATAAAAATTGTTAAGGAATAAAGATTAAATAAATTAACCCAATTTCATCTCATCTTCGGGCCATATTTCGTCGATCCTCAATCACAAAATCCTCGAATTAGCCCAGCTAGTCCTGCGGTTTTGCTCAATCGGATCGCCAAAATCTGACCCAAATCTGAGCGAACTTGGATCAATTTATTTAATCTTTATTCCTAATGAGATTTGAAGAGGATATGGAGATTTTTTAAATGATGAAGTAGTTTTTTATTTCATCATTCTGAATTCTGATTTCATAATTTTAAAGGGGAGGTGAGTTGATATAAGAAGTGCATCTTTATCAGTTCGGGTAAATGAAGCTATTAGAGTGAAAGAAGTAAGGGTAATAGATGCATATGGGGCGCAGGTTGGTGTATTACCAACCAATGAGGCTAGGGCATTAGCTGTTGAGCAAGGATATGATTTGGTTGAAGTTGCTCCTGAGGCAAAACCCCCTGTATGCAAGATTATGGATTATGGAAAGTATAAGTATCAACAAAGGAAACGAGCGCATGAAGCAAAGAGGAATCAAAAGGTAATTCAGGTAAAAGAGATAAAGTTGAAGCCCTCTACTGATGAGCATGATATTCAATTTAAGGTACGTAATGCACAGAAATTTTTGGAGGCAGGAGATAAGGTTAAATTTACTGTTAACTTTAGGGGGAGAGAGTTTAGCCATATTGATTTAGGAAGAAATGTCTTAGAAAGAATAGCTAAGGATTTGGAGGTACATAGCTCGATTGATTTACCCTCTAAGATGGAAGGTAGAAATCTGGTTATAATTTTTGCCCCTAAGAAGTAATTCTGTCTGTAGAAAAATTGTAGTTTATTTTTCTATGGACAGAGCCTTTGGTTTTCAAGGGAGGAGTGATGAAAATTAGCAAAGCTTTTACGTCTATCCTATTTTCTGCATTGATGCTTGGCGTTTGTAATGCTGGGATTAAAAAGGAAATAAAATTTTCAAAGGGGAGTTCTTTAGCGACAATAGAAGAATCAGTCATTCGGGGGGAACGGGACTTATACTACTTGACTGCAAAGGCTGGACAGATCATAACGGTAGATATTTCTGCTCTTGAGGACAATGCCGTTTTTACAATTTTTAAACCAGGAGCTATTGTTACTGTAGAAGACGGATTCACGGAAATAAATGGTGAGGCAATGCCTAAAGCAACTGAAACTGATGATGCAAAAATTTGGAAAGGACACTTCCCTATATCCGGTGAATACTTGATTGTTGTGGGTGGTACAAGAGGCAGTGCGACATATAAACTTAAAATATCGATTCACTAGCTTGATAAAACAATAGAGCTGATTTTTAAAAAAGTTAGGGCGCTGTCTAATTTTTTTATTGACGAAATGACTTGATTTGTGCTATTTTATCTACTCTCTTATGGCTGGGTAATTACATTAGAAATAACTAAAGTGCTTATGGCGCTGTATAGATAAGTGAGCGACCATAAAAACTTATAACATTTTGCTTAACTCCAGAGGTTTCCTTTTTAATTTTCTAAGCTTGCTTCTCTAAATTGTCTAATTCGCTTCGCTCAAACAGAGGCAATTTTTAACGGGAAGCTTCACTAAAAAAATTTTGAAAAAGTAACCTAAGCCACTTACGCAAAAGTTATACTACTCCAACTTAGGTTTTTCCAAGTGATTGTGTTGGTTAAAACCAACATGTTAAGGCATAAAGGTATTGAAACACAAAGTTTTCTTAAGTTTTTTTTTGTTTTTTCCTTTGTGCCTCTGTGCCTTTGCTACTTTGTGCCTTAACTGTTAGTTACAAAATTAACTTGCATTATTTTAGAAAAACCTAAGTTGGAGTAGTATATAAGTTATTATGGTTGGTCATTTAGCATGATGGATAACTAAGTTGAAAGGGAAGGGGATGTAGTAATGCCGAAGATCAAGACACATCGTGGTGCAGCAAAAAGATTTAAAAAGACTGCAACTGGAAAGATAAAGAAAAAGAGTGCCTTTGCAAGGCATATTTTGACAAGTAAGACGAGAAAACAAAAGAGAAGGTTAAGGAAGGCTGCGTTAGTGAATCCAAGTGACATGAATGCAGTCAGGCAGATGTTGCCCTATAATTAAGACAGGTAAATAGGGTATCTTCTTCAAACTTTAAGGGAAAAGATAAAAACTAATATTTTTTTGACACGGATTAACACGGATTTACACAGATTAAATTTTTGATTAACTACGAGATCGTTTAATTTTTAATGTTTTTAAATCCGTGTTAATCCGTGTCTAAAAAGTCTTTTTCT
>JAZDLJ010000200.1:0-10848 GCA_043802115.1 bacterium
TATCAAAAATTGTTTGGTAAACCTAAAGTTTTAAACAGAAATTGTAATATCCCGAAGGGACAATTGAAAATATCCCAGCAATTTATTGCTGGGTTAATAAGGCATCAAAAACAATTGAGTCCCGTAGGGACGATTGAACTAAATCAGGTCTCAGTGATTGCGAATCACGTTTCAGTCGTCCCTACGGGACTTAAAAATATTTTTAATTCTCCAATCCCAGCAATAAATTGCTGGGCTATTTTCATATAATCCCTACGGGATAAATTTGTTAAATTCGTTCGTAATTATATAACCGACGTTATAAGATTATTTTATTGATACTTTTTACTTTTACCCCACACTTTTTGAGAAGTTACAAGGGGATTAACTTCTTAAAAAGTGTGGGGGTAGCATAAAAAAAACTACCCAAAGGAAACATATCATGGTATAAGATAAGGGATACTCCAAATACCAGAAGCAGAATTATCAAAGCGAAGTTCGAGAGGATGAGGAGGGTAACCTAAATGAATAGCAAAAATCAAAATAACATTATGACAAATTTTAAACTGTTTGAGTGTAAAGAGCGATGGGGACTCACCTGGCTTGGAAGGCTTATCTTATTTTCATGTATAACAATAAGTTTTATCCTGGCGATTATCTTAATCCATCCATTTCTTGCTGAAAATCATCCAATTAAAGGAGAAGTATTAGTTGTTGAAGGTTGGTTGCCAGATTATGCCTTAAAAAAGGCTATTACTGAATTTAATACCAATAATTATTCCCTTCTTTTTGTCACTGGTGTACCTCTATTAAAAGGCTACTACTTATTAGAGTATGAGACTGATGCAGGGGTTGGGGCTGCTACCTTAGAAAAACTTGGTTTTAATAAAGATTTACTTAGGGTTGTGCCAGCCCCATTTACAAAAAAGGATAGGACATATACATCAGCAATTGCTTTAAAACAATGTCTGGCAGAATCAAAACTATTGGTAAGGTCTATTAATCTTGTCTCGCTTGGGCCTCATTCTCGTCGAAGTAGATTATTATTTGAAAAGGCATTTGGAAAAAAAGTATCTATAGGTGTTGTGGCTGTAGAAGATATTGATTATGATCCAGATGAGTGGTGGCGGTCAAGCAATGGGGTTCGGATGGTGATTGGTGAGGCTATTGCTTATATTTACGCGAGGTTTTTTAGTGACTAAATTAGAATAGCTAATGAAACACCAGCTTTTCTGATTTAGTTATCAACTGCCCACAAGCTGCACCGATATCCTTACCTCTACTCCTCCGTACTGTAACGGTAAGATTATGTCCCAATAATATCTTGCTAAATCGTTCGAGAGCATCTTCCAAACATTCTTTAAATGGGGTATCTGGATTTGAATTATATGGAATCAGGTTGATCTTACAGGGTATACCTTTAAGTATCCGATAGAGTTCATTTGCGAGTTCAGGTGAATCATTAATTTTATCTATAAGTACATATTCAATAGTAAATCTCTGTCGTCGATAAAGAGGATAATTTCGTAGTGTTTGAAGGAGTGACTCTAGATTGTATCGATGATTAATAGGCATCAAATTGCTGCGAATTTTATCATTTGGGGCATTTATTGAGATAGCCAGGTTAATTTTTAGGTCTTCTTTTTGTAATCTAAGCAACTCGGGTATCATCCCAGCAGTAGAAAGAGTTACATGTCGTGTAGATATGTTTAACCCTAATGGAGAAGTAATGTTGCGGATTGCTTGAACTGTATTTTGATAATTATCCAAAGGTTCTCCCATTCCCATTAAAACTATATTAATAGCCCTGTTATCTAGAGAAAGATGTCGTCTTATCTGGATTATTTGATCAATAATCTCATAGACACTAAGATTCCTTATAAAACCCATCTTTGCAGTCAAACAAAAACTACAGCCTTGTCTACATCCAAGTTGAGTGGAAATACATAAGGTTAAACGTTCTCCATCAGGTATCAATACACTTTCAATATCTCTGCCATCAGATAAACGAAAAATATATTTACAAGTACCATCTTTTGACATTAAGGTATCAACAAGGATAAGTTTAGAAACAAAGCAGATATCTTCAAGCTTCTTGCGACAGGATTTGGAGAGATCTGTCATCTGACTGATCTCTGTGACACCTTGTTGATATATCCAGCGTAAGATTTGTCTTGTGTGATATTGTTTCTCATCTATCTCTGTTAGCAGGTTTTCAATTTCTTGAACTGAAAAGCTTTTAAGATTTTTTTTCATCATACTATATTATACAATAATCTTTTTTACTTCTCAATCCATAGCAAAAGTTATTCAACTATGAGCTGCTTCGAATTTTGCCATAATCCATGGATATTACAGGAACTTGAAGCAAAAATAATTCCAGACAAATCAGTTTTAAAACTCATAGTTACTTCATGATGAGTATAGACTGTACTTGTATCAGCTCCCTTAATTGAAGCTCCATGGGATGTAAATTCAGCTTTTCCAATCTGATAAGGAAACTTACTGTCTTCTGGATGAAAATAGATGTCAATCCATTGGATATGATGGTCTGTCTTATTTGGATGAGCGATCTCTTTACCAATAGTAACTGTTACATTAAACATATCGCCTTTTTTTACAACATCAGGTGATTCTATTACTGGGACATGTTTTTCTGTTTTCCAATTTTCGCTTTGCAGTAAATCTTTTAATTCTTTCATTTTTTTACCTCCTGTTTTACACTTACAACAGGTTTAAAATAGTTTTTTTTATTTTATATCTGTTATAAGTGTAATTATTTGAGTCAGGGTTTTCAGCAATTCTAATTTTGAGTTTTTTTAAGATACTCTACAGTGATAAGTTCTCAATGAATAGTTATTTAATATGTTGAATATATTGAATATATTGAATTTTATTGTTTTAAATGCCTAAATAAAATAATCATAAATATCAAATAGTTACAGAGAGCTTATCACTGTCAAGTATATTATTACAAAACTAAAACTAATTAAATTAGCACCCTGCGGGCGAACTCTATATTTTGCCCCGAAGGGACAATTCATAAACTGCTCCGAAGGAGCCTCTCATACTAGCCCAGGGTGAAACCCTGGGTAATGATTTCCCCACCAACCCGCACTCTGAAAGAGTACATCATATTTTGCTGAGGCATTATATTTTCCCCTTTTATTTTATGAGGCGCTCCTTCAGAGCGCATTGGTGTCTATTTATCCCTCCCAGGGTTTCACCCTGGGCTAGTATGAAACGCCCCTTCGGGGCAGAATATGAGATTTCCTTTCAGGAAATTAACAAGACATTCATCTTGTTATAACTATTAACATTTTTTATACAATCGCCCGCAAAACCGCATTTTTAAAAAGCATTTTCCTATGCAATTAAATTATCCATCAAAAGTTAATCGTACAGGTCGAAATATTTGCCACAGAGGCACAGAATTCACAAAGATTTTTTTTAGTCTTTATTTAGTAATTTTATACCCTAATCCCTAAAAAAACTTCCAAGGGGTAGAAAGTAAAAAAACTACTTTCTACCCCTTTGGAAGTTAAAACTTCTCAAAGATATCATCAGACTTTTCAATCTTGGAAGAATGATCAGACTTCTTTGTCTTTAAATCCCTCTTGATCGTGCTGCTGCCTTCTCTAATCTCTTTCCTGGCCATCACATTTCCCTTTTGATGTTGAGAACTAACATTAGGTTGTAATGCAGCCGCCTTACTATTAAAATCTTTCCTGCCTGTCAGACTACCTTGATCATTACTCACCTTAAATTTACCCATCATAGACTGGAGCTCATTAGCCTCAGCGGCCATGTTCTCACTGGACGAACTTGATTCTTCAACCAGGGTGCTATTCTGTTGAACAACCTCATCCATTCTACCCACAGCCTTGTTAACCTGATCTATCCCTTGAGCTTGTTCCTGTGAGGCTGCGCTTATCTCCGCAACTGTATCAGCTACCTGTTGAATATTCTCGATAATCGACCTTAAGGTCTTTCCTGATTCATCTACTAGTTTATTTCCTTTGTCCACCTTCTCTACACTATCAGAAATAAGGGTCTGGATATCCTTAGCTGCCTCAGCGCTACGCTGGGCAAGGTTTCTTACCTCGCCAGCGACTACAGCAAATCCTCTCCCCTGCTCCCCTGCCCTGGCTGCCTCAACAGCTGCATTTAAGGCCAGAAGATTAGTCTGGAAGGCGATCTCATTTACGACATTGATTATGTCAGCGATCTTTTTACTTGCCGATGTAACCTCTCCCATTGACTTCATCGTCTCATCAACGACCTTTCCTCCCTGTTGGGCTGCATCCACTGCCTTCTTGGCCAGGTCATTGGCCTTCTGGGCATTCTCGGCATTCGATTTTACTGAGGAGGTCATCTCTTCTATGGTTGAGGCTGTCTCTTCCAGGGCGCTTGCCTGTTCCTGAGTTCTTTGGGACAGGTCCTGACTCCCTGCTGATATCTCATTAGCCCCGCTGGCTACTGTATTTATTGATTCTAATGCCTGACTAATTAGACCGGCAACACTATCAAACATCCTATTGATATTCTCTGCCAGTTGATCCAGGGCGTCACTTGTACCTACGACTTCAGCCCTATTGGATAAATCTCCATTGGCTGCCTGATCCATAAGCATCCTGACTGCCTCTACCCTTCCTTGCAGATACTTCCTCTGTTCCTCAGCCTTAGCTGCGGATTCTTCAATCTGTGTTCGTTGTTTCTTCTCTTCAGTAACATTCAAGACAAATTCCAAGGCGCCTTTAATCCGACCTTGTTCATCCTTTATTGATGTCCCTGTATATCGGATAGGTATCTCCAGCCCTGCCTTTGGTCTGGCTATGGTTTCTTCAGTAAAGGTACCATCCCTCTTCATGGCCTGACTGACTGCACACTTCTCTGTCCTACAATCTCCGGTCTTGAAGATATCATAGCATTTCTTACCCATACACTGCTCTGGGGTTAAGTCTCCTACGCTGGCACCGGCTGGGTTCATGTATGTAACAGTAAAATTAGTATCTACGGCCATAATTGGGGTTGGGATACTATTTAGATTATTGACCTTTTCCTGAGTAATGACCTGTTGCTTCTTCTCATCTGTAATATTTAAGACATATTCCAAGGCCCCCTTGATGTTTCCATTATGATCTTTTATGGGCGTCCCTGTATAACGGATAGGGATCTCCAGGCCTTCTCTTGGTCTGGCTACGGTCTCTTCTGTAAAATTCCCATCCTTTTTAATAGCCTGACCAACAGCACACTTTTCTGTCCTGCAATCAGGGGTCTTAAAGATATCGTAACATTTCTTGCCTATACACTGCTCTGGGGTCATGCTCCCCACGCCTGCCCCAGCAGGATTCATATAAGTAACATTATACTTTAGATCCACAGCCATAACAGGGGTTGGGATGCTATCCAGGTTGTTGATCTTTTCCTGGGCCTCTTGTTGAGCAGTCTTGATGCCGACGATCATATTAGTAAAACCCTTAGCTAATATCGCTGTCTCATCACTACTATTTACGTGAACATTTACATCATAATTTCCCTTAGCTACCTCTCCTATTGCCCCAACGAGCTGTTTTATAGGCCTTGCAATCTGCGAGGCTAAAAAGAGGGTAAAACCAAAACCTATGGCGATAGCAATAACAGCTAACCAGATTGAAAAGCTAATCGCTCTACTAGCTGCAACCTCTGCTACCTCCAATACGTGATGCATATGTTTTGTTTCTTCTTCCTTTAATAACTCGGCTAATCCCACTCCTTCTTCAGATGCCTTATCCAACTCCAGCATGAGCTTATCACCAGCTTCTTGCCCCTCATTTATATAAGCCTTCAGCATCGCAGTCCCTACTGTATGAAGATTCTTTATCCCCTCCTCTGCCTTGACCAGCTTTTCTCTTGCCGCTGTATCAAAATCTTTTTCTTTTTCAGCAAATTCTCTATATTTTTTAAGATGTTCCAGCGCCTCAACCTTTGCTTTATCTGCCTCAGCTATCTGTGCTTCCTCTTTTACAAGAGAACCATCTGTAAGTAGTTCCTGGATTTCAATTGTGTGGACAAGAACCTGATTAATTTCTTCTGTCATCTTACTTTGCACATCCACTTCTTCTAAACTTTTTTTCTGCCCCCTGAGAGAAATAATACCTGTTACAACTGCTATTCCGAAAATAACCATTATTCCAATACTCATCCCCAACAACTTATTGCGAATATTAAAAAAGCCTGTCTTACTTTCATTCTGTCCTTGCATCTTATCCCCCCTCTTTAAACTTGGTAAGTTTGTAAGTAAATACCATATCCCTTCTACTTCAATACGTCAATACCTTTACTCTTAACATCTATTTACTTCTTACTTCTGTTCAATTTCTCTCTTAAACCAGGGGACCATCACCTCCTTTGCATAAAAAATAATTTCAAATTTCAGAACAGTATTTTTTGTGTTCTTTATGGTTATTAATTTCTTTCAAAATCTAAGGATTTACACTGTCATTATTCCCATCCTACCAAATCATTGGCTTAAACTTTTCATCATTTAATAGTTTTACATTTTCCCCGCTTTCGACTATTACAAACAACCCTTTTTTATACGCGTACTTATCAGAACCCTCCTCTATTACTATCCCTCCTACTGCCCCTATCGCCTTTTTATCCTTATACTCAGGGAAAAATTCCTTAAACATACCTAGTTTTTCAATATGCTCATTAACATGCTCTACCTTCAAGGTACTTTTTGCCTCTATTAAAACTACATATTCTCCATCTACTGCTAAAACATCTATCTCCATCTCCTCTCCATCTTTACGACTCTTTGCCCTTTGATAGACTCTGCTAACCTCTATACCTCGTTCTCTAAAAAGTCTTCTGGCCGCTGGGACTATTAATCCTTCTACAAATCTTCCCCATTTTCCGGTAAGATCCGATACTAACTTGATAGCCTTGTCTATCTCTTTTTTCGTCTCTTTAAACCCTCGATCAGTCTCCGTAAACTTCTCTTCTAACATTCGGTCAGTCTCCGTAAACTTCTCCGTTAGTATTCGGTCAGTCTCCTTGAACTTCTCCGTTAGTATCCTGTCAGTCTCCTTGAGACTTAAATCAGTTTCTTTTATTTTCAAATCTGTTTCTTTAAAAAGCGCCCAAATTTCTTGAAAACCTTTTTCCATTTCAGCTACTGTCACAAATATCTACCTCCTTTAAAACACCTTTCTTAAAAACAATCCCAAAATTAATTCAGAACTCAGAATTTAAAAAGTCTACTTTCACAATTCACAATTCAAATCACGCCCTTCCCCCGGCAGCCACAACCTGTTCCCTTAACTCTCTTAAGGATGCTACTGTCCTAAAGGCCAGGTTCTCCAAACCATGGACATCTATAATCAAAGAGATTGTCCCATCCCCTAAAATAGTTGCCCCAGCAGTGCCTTCAACCTTTTTAAGATTACTCTCAAGGCTCTTAATTACTGCCTGTTGTTGGCCCAGGACATCATCTACTAAAAGACCAAATTTCTTGCCATCATCTGTCTCAATTATTACGACAAGGGCATCCCAGGGGGTTACTTTATCTGTATCTATCTTAAAGAGTCTATGTAATCTAACTAAGGGTAAGTATTCTCCCCTTACCTCAATTACCTCACCCTTACCCTCTACTGTCTTTACATCCTCATGTTTTGGCCTAATAGATTCAACGATTGATAAGAGGGGAAGGGTTAGGATCTCACTCCCCACCTTAACATTCATCCCCTCAATAATCGCCAGGGTTAAAGGAAGTTTAATTATAAAGGTTGTCCCACAGTTAAGGGCTGATTCAACATCAATACTACCCCTTAAATCTTCAATATTTTTCTTTACAACATCCAGCCCAACTCCCCTGCCAGAATATTCATCAGCGACCTTGGCTGTAGAAAAGCCTGGCATAAACATTAAACGAAAGAGCTCTTGATCAGTTATGGCCTTATCAGAGGTAATAAGTCCCTTTGCCCTGGCAACCTCCATAACCCTTTGTTTATCAATACCTGACCCGTCATCTTTGACCTCTATTATAATGCTGCCCTCACTCTGATAAGCCTTTAGGGTTAAGGTTGCCTCCTCTGGCTTCTTCTTTTTCACTCTTTCATTCGGAGACTCTATGCCATGGGCAATCGCATTCCTTACCATATGCTTTAAAGGATCAACAATTTTCTCTATAACATTCTTGTCCAATTCAGTCTCTGTCCCTTGCAAAACCAGCTTTACCTCTTTTTGTTGTTCATAGGCCATATCCCTGACCAGACGCTGAAATCTACGAAAGGTATCTGCTACAGGGACCATCCTGACCTTCATTACATGCTCCTGTAATTCCCTGCATATCCTGTCAACACCCTCCATTGCAGTATTGAGACCTTTATTAAGGAGATTCCTGGCAAAGACCTCCAGGTCTTCTACCTGACCACTGGCTTTATACCCCATAAGCTGACGAATACGAGCTAAGCCAATAACCATTTCCCCTACAAGATTAACTAATTTATCTAGTTTATCCGTCTCTACCCTTATTGTTGAGGCTATTTTAAGCCCTTTACTCTTTTCCTGCTCATCGACTGCGCTTTCAATCTCATCTGGTTCTACAACCCCTCGTTCCACCAAAATCTCTCCTATCTTTTTCTGTCCTGCAAGGGCATCATTCACATCATCCTCTGTTACAATCCCTTTATCGACTAATATCTCTCCAATTTTTTTATCAGCCAAGCTCATATTAACTCCCTCTTTATATGAATCCGTTATATCTTCAATCGTTATTTCATTCTCGGCTGTGACAAAGATAAAGACATTCTCGATGGTTGAAATGGGTTCTTCGGTCTTAAAGATTATTGTCCAGGACAAATACAATTTATAAACATTAACTAAATCAAAATCGGGTAATCTAGAGGCATCAATTTCAACCTGTACGATCTTTCCCTGTTCCTCTAATTCGTAAAAAAGCATCAACGGGTCTTGTCCTGTCTCAAATAGGTCTTCACGAAATTTTAAATTTATCTTATAAAAACTAAATATCTTCTCCCCTGAAGGGATATCCCCTTTTGATTTTCTTTCTTTATCAGGTACCCTTTGTGTTTGTTCTTTAGCAATAGATGGAATCCCTTCATATCTCTTCATTTCCTGTATTAATTTATTCTTTCTCTTATCATCGTTTATTCTATTTCCTTCTGTGCCTAATTTAACCATCTCTTTTAAAAAATCAAGAGCGGAAAGAATTGTCGAAATTAATTTTTTTGTAATCTTCAGCTCTTTACTTCTAATTCTTTCCAGGATATTCTCTAAGACATGGACGAAGTCTGACACCTCTGTTAAACCTACAATAGCTGCACTACTTTTTAAGGTATGAGCAGATCTAAACACCTTATTAGCTAATTCATCATCATCAGGGAATTCTTCAAGGGCTACTACATTCTCCTCAAACTGTTCGAATATCTCTTGTGATTCTGCATAAAAAATCTCCATCAGTTTCTTTTGGTCCATCTCTGCCATGATATTCCCTCCTGTTAAAATTAATGATGAATTGTGAGTGGTGAGTGGTGAATTTAAAAATTATAAGGCTACGTAGATTTTCAAAAAATAAAGATCACAATTCACAATTCACAATTCACCATTCACCATTATTTAAGATTAAGCAGTTATAAACTTTTTAATAACCGATAGTAATTGATCCGGCTGAAAAGGCTTTACTAACCAACCCGCAGCTCCAGCAGTTTTTCCTTCCTGTTTCTTTTGTTCCTGGGATTCTGTTGTCATGACTAAGACAGGGATAAACTTATGAGCAGTCTTTTTAATCTCTTTTATAAATGTTATCCCATCCATATTAGGCATATTAATATCCGAAATAATCATTGCTACTTGATCACCACTTTTAGCGGCTTCATCTAGTTTAACAATCCCATCTTTTCCGTCTACAGCCTCAACAACATTAAAACCAGCATTGGAGAGAAAAAATTGTACAGACGCCCGTAGGGTCACAGAATCATCAACAATCATGATCTTTTTTCCCATAATACACTCCTTATAAATTAGTTAAAAGTTTTACCTCTCTTTACTAATCAATTCCCTTTCTAATTACTAATCAATTCCCTTTCTAAACCTGAAACTCTCAAAATCTTATTAATGGTATTGTTAACATTGACTATTTTTATCTTACTCTTTGTCTCCGCAGCTCTTTTAAATGCCAATAATAGTTGTAATGCTGCACAATCCATGTTCACAACCTTTTCAAAATTCAAGATAATTGTCCCTGAAGATTTATCCAATATCTCATCAAGTTTTTTTCTCAAACCATCAAGGACATGAATTGATAATTCTCCAGAAAAATTTACTTCTCCTTTTTCCATAGCTATAGTTATCATTTTGCCCTCTCCCCCTACTTTCAATAGTGATAAAGTAACTTTTTACCTTATCCTCTTTGAAAATATTTTTAAAAAAAATTTTATTTATTTTAATAAGGTGGCTTGCAGATTCACAAGCTCTACATACCCTACAGATAAAACAAAATATTAAATATTATTATAGGTTTAATCTGAAATTTAGGATTCAGATAATTTATACTATACCCTAAAATAAAAAAAATCAAACTAAATAATCCAAGATAATTGTGGATTTTTATTTTAAAATCTATTAGACGTTCTAGGACAATGTTAATTTTTGCAAAAGTGAGCATCTTTTAAAAATAGGCACTGGTTCAGATACATGGGAAATTTAATTTATTGATAGTCAATAGACATCTTTCCAAAATAAATACTATATTCTCTGAGTATCCAGGGGTAAAAGAAGAGAAAAATTTTGCTGGAGTGAGTTGTTTAGTAGGCTTTTTGTAAATTTTCTTAGCGCAGCTTCCCGTAAAATTGCCTCTGTTTG
>JAZDLJ010000033.1:0-28943 GCA_043802115.1 bacterium
CTACCTGCTAAAGCAGGTGGGTTTCTGAACGACTAAAGTCGATTGTTTTAGGCTAAAGCCTACTAAAAGACCAGTATTTAAAAATACCTAAAGTTTACGACTGAAAGTCAAACCTCGATCTTAAACTATGGGCTCTATTCGGTAATTATGGGATATATTTGCTTGACTCCCTTCACTAAATCCTACGTCTTGTAAGTGGGAGAGCCAAGCGAATATATCCCAGTTCTATAATATTCTTCTTCATTGTGGAATATTATCATGAGCCCAAGAAAAAAAATGCTAAAAGCTATTCGCCTAAAGGCGAAGGTTTTAGACCTGGTACATAGAAAATAAAAGATATGAAAATCATGTAGTTCTCTGCGTTCTTCGCGTCTCTGCGGTGAAAAATGTAGTTAATAACCTTCCTAATCACGGTAAGGGGGTGAATAGTTACCTTTTGAGTGTTTAGAAATAGTAAACCAGGGGTATATTTACTAATAATATCTATATCTATGTTCGTAATCTGTCTAAAAAGTAAGGAATAAAAATGAGGTCTAAAGAGAGGCCGTTAGCTCATATTGTATATAAGATACTGTATATTATAATGATTTCTTGTATTGTTTGGATAATTTTCCCGAAACAGGATCTCTTTGCTCAAAAAGAGCCAGATTCCCAAATGGAAATTAAGGGGACACTACCTGATCAAGAAGCCCCACCTGTTCAGATATTATCAGATACCCCCCAGACTTCTACTGAAGGGCTTATTTCCCTTGATCTTAAAGGAGTTGATCTGGTCGACCTCTTGCGCTTTTTGTCAGATCAACTCAATTGCAATATTATTCCTAGTGTTAATGTCAAGGGAAAGGTAGACCTGTATATAAAAAAATTGCTACCAGAAGAGGCCTTTAATGTAGTCATTGAGACCTTTGGCCTTGCTTATGCCAAGAATAATTCTGTAATCAGGGTTATGACCATCCAGGAGTCTGAACCGATAATGCTGAAGCTCCAATACGGAAATACAAAGCAAATATTTGATGTCTTAAATAAGGTCAAAAGTAGTGTTGGAGAGGTAATTATCACAGAGGATACAGGGCTACTTTTAATTAAGGATTCGCCCAGCAAGATTAACTTAATGAAAAATTTAATAGAAGAACTAGATCAACCTATAAATACCAAGGCCTTTAAATTAACCTACGCTGATGTTAAAGAAGTAAAGCCAAAGATAGATGGTCTTTTAAGTAAGGAATTTGGCAAGGCAGAGATTGATGAGAAGACTAATCAATTAATTATTACTGATCTGCAGAAAAAAATCTGGAAGGTTGCCGCTGTTGTTAAGATATTGGATCAACCAATGAAACAAGTTAAGCAGGTCTTAATTGAGGCGAAGATCATCCAGATATTACTTAAGGATGAATTTGATTTGGGGGTAGATTGGGAAAAGGCATTTGGAGGAGCAAAAGATAATATTTCCCTTAAAGGGAGTTTTTCAGCTGTCCAATCTCTGGGGCGTTTTCAAAAGATTAAGATAGGCACCCTGGATGTTGATCATTATAGTGCAGCCCTGGATTTTTTAAAGACGCTGGGAGACACAGAAATTATCTCTTCGCCAAGGATTTCCGCAATAGATGGGAAGGAGGCATCTATTATGGTGGGTACCCGTGAGGCCTATTCCACGCAAACCCTGAGTCAAAGCCAGGTCACCACAACCACCTCAGAGAATATTGAATATGTTGATGTTGGGATAAAATTAAGCGTAAAACCAACTATTAAGGAGGAAGGATATGTTATCCTGGATATTAGACCAGAGGTAAGTACTGTTATTAATACCTTAGTTACTTCTTTAGGAAGCAGCGTCCCAATAATTGAAAAGGCTGAGGCTGAGACAAGTATCTCTGCCTGGGATAATGAGACGATTATTATTGCCGGACTGATTAAAAAAGAAAAAAAAGAGCAGAATAATGTTATCCCCATTCTAGGAAAACTTCCCGTATTTGGCTGGTTATTTGGCAATAAATCAAAAAAGAACAATCGCACTGAATTAGTAATCTTTTTAACCCCTAAGATTTACAATAATAAAGGTTCTGGAGGTGATTTAGAAACTTTAAAACCTGCTGAAGGGAGTGAGACTAAGGATGTCAAACAACAGGTACAGGGAGATGGGGGAGATCAGACAAGTGAAGAGAGTCTTATCCCAATAGACAAGAGTCCAACCCTGAGGTTTTTAAAAGAAGAGAAGAAAAAAGATAAATTAAAGAGATCTAAAAAGGCATCTCGTGAGTCAGGGGAGGATTTATTAGAGCTGTATCTCAAGGAGGATATGATTGAGATAAAACCAGAGTAGGAGAAGACGAGAATGGGAAAAGACAAGAAGATAAAAGAAGGAGAACAGGAGGTTAAATGTTATGCAAGATATTTTTTATGTTAATCATTTAAAGACATCTCTTTCCCATTTTAGATCACACGTTGCAGATCTCAAGATCGAAGGAAAGATCTTTGTCCTTGAGACCCTCTTAATTATATTTTTAACTATTGGGATTATAAGCACTACAATTCTTTACCTAAAAGTTGTTAACCAATATAAGATGTTAGAAAAAAATACGATCTCTGTTAGAGAACATGGATATGTTGAGACAGAGGTTGTAGAGATGACCAAAAAGATCGAGGCTTATAGAGAAACTGTTGAAAAAATCAAGGCAGATCTTGCTACAAGTCAGGATAAACAAAGAGAGGTCAATAAGACCATGAAAATTTTAAAAGAGGAGAATAAAGAAGAAGAGGAAAACTATAAGAAGGCAATTGAGCTTATCAATACAGATCTAACCACGGCCAAGGTTGAAAAGGATGAAAAAGATAAAGAGATCGCCAAACTAAAAAAGGAGATTGAGGGTTTAGATGACGAAAAACTAAAGAAGGAAAAAGCGATAAACCAGTTAACATTCAGTATTAATAAACAAAAGGAAGATACCTCTCAAAAGGAGGCAGTTTATTATTATAATTTAGGGATAGCCTATATCAAGGCTAAGGAGTACGATCAGGCTATCTATAACCTGGAAAAGTCGTTGGAACCAAATTTGATTATCCCTGAGGCATATTACAATCTCGGACTGTTATCCCAATTTCAACTCAAGGATTACCCCAAGGCATTAGGATATTATAATGATTACCTGAAGGTGAGGCCAGATGCTGCGGAGAAAGAACAAATTTTAAAGTGGATTGAACAGATGAGATAAATAGATATCTTTCCTAAATAAAACTAGTATTGGCAGTACTTTTGTTCTTTTTTTGACAGGATAACAGGATTAGCATGATATAAATCCAGTCAATCAAAAAGATTTATCACAACCTACATGAGGTTACATGGAATATAAAAAATTAACAAAAAAACTAAAAGTAAAGGTAAAGGTAAAATAAAATGTAAATAAAATCAAGGAGTTATTTTTATAATTGATATACAAGATTTTAAAATTATTTTGTTAATCTTGTTATCCTGTCTAAATTTATTTTGGAAAGATGTCTAATATAGATCTTCTGAAAATCTATATTTATGGAGAAAGAGTTATTTGTGTTATTTTGCGCATCCTCTTGTTGAGAGATTTTTAACAAAAGAATACCCAGAAGTTAAGCTATATAAAGCAGTTGAACTAGCAAGAAGGGGAAAATGTTTTTTAAGAATTAATGAGTAAAAAAACACAAAATGAGTAATTTTAAACAAAAAGTCCTTGCGGCTTCTAAAAACTGAGGTACACTTAAAGATGTCAAACTATTTTTTTTACTATGTCTATGATTTTCCCTTTAATATCTCATCTTGATGAGGACTATGCGCAATTAATTCTCCAAAAATAGGAGTTGTACTGTTTTCATCCATCTCATTTACAAGGATAAGGAGCAATCTCGATGAAAGTGCTTTTTAATAGTCTCAATTTTTTCAGAAGTCATTCTAATCACCTCATACAACTTATAAAAAGTAAAGAACAAAAAATTAATTCTTATTCTTAGGGTGGGTTTTTTTATTATGAAAATAAAAATAAAGGCCAACAATAATTAAAATGAGGCTTCCTCCCCAAAAGAGGATAAGTAAATTTGTCATAAAAGGTCTCCAAATTAGATTTTATTCATCAAGATAATAAGCCAATATAAAATTTAAAATGGTAAAGACGATACCCCCGATAAACACCAGGGGTTTGAAACTATATTGAGAAATAATTTGACCAATTACCAGGGCAGCAAAAGATAATTTGCCAATATCGTAAAGAGATTTTGCTAGATTTTCTTGTTTATTTGAGTTTTTCATGTTTAGTTTTTAACTATATCATTTTAGTAAGATTTGTCAAGGAGGAAACACGCCTTAATACGAAACAAGAAAGGCAAATTCGAATTTCGTCTTTTAAAAAAGGAGATCACAAATGTCAAAAAAGCCCATCATCCTCGCAGTCTCCCTTAGCATCCTGGCCATCTCGGTCCTCGCCTATGCAGCCACACAAACCTGGGACTTCTCCATCTCTGCCCCTTACACCTACGACACAACCAAGATCGAGGTCGATGGAGGTGTGGCCAAACTCAAAGAAATGGATCAGACCCACGCCACCACTGATGAATTCGCAGCCGGGACAGCGGATCAGGTGAGCACCTCCGGTAATAGTGTCAAACTTGAGACCTACACAGTTGCGGCTATTACCCCTGATGCTACTTGTAAGATGCTTTTGCACATGGAAGAGGCCGCAGGCACGGCCCTTGATTCCTCAGGGAATGGAAATGATGCCACCCTGACTAATGGCCCAACCTGGACAGATTCAGGGAAGATTGACAAGGGCATCTCCTTTGATGGGACCAATGATACACTTAATGTGATAGATAGCGATAGCCTGGATATTACCAGCGCCATTACTGTTGAGCTGTGGGTAAAACCAACTGTGGCTTTAGTCTCTGGCATTACCCTTCTGCATAAATGTGCCGCAGATGGGACAGGCTGGCTTAAAATAGGGGTAGAAGGCGGGCAATACAACGCCACTTTCTCCCTTACGGAGAGGGCCGGGGTGAGGGTAACCGGGATAAGCAATGCCCCAGTCAACACCTGGACTCACCTTGCCTTTACCTATGATTCCACCACAGGCATTGCCTCTTTCTATGAAAACGGCTATTTGGCAGATAAACTCGGTGGCCTTTCCGGGACAATCCCTGTAAATAACAATAACCTCCAGATCGGAGGGGAGAGCAATAACGCCGGCCGGTATTTTACAGGCTTAATAGATGAGATCGCACTCTGGTCAACTGCCTTGACTCCTGAAAAAATTGCTGAACACGCCGGGGCTTATAAGGCATCAGGAAGTCTGGAATCAGCCAGTCTTGATGCTGAAGGCAGTGGGAGTCAATGGACATCGATTACCTGGACAGAAGGGATAGGGTATCAGGATGCCCCAACCTGGGAAGAGGCCGGGGCAACAGTAGGAGCCCTTTGGCATTTAGATAGTAACCTGAATGATGACTCAGGGCTTAGCAATAACCTTACTTCCCTGCCATCAGGGACTGGTCCGACTACTTATGCCTCTGCCAAGTTCTCGAATGGGATGCAGTTTGACGGGATAGATGATTATCTGCAGAAGGCGGACAATGACTCTCTGGATGCAAGTAGTGCGGTGAGCCTTTCAGCGTGGGTGAAGCCAACCTCCACGGACGGGTCAGTGCGGGGACAGGGGGGCAAGTTGATTGATAAGGCTGGGGCCTATACCTTGGCCTTGATGGGAAAGAAGGCCGGGTTTTATCTGAAAAGGTTGGAGACGGTCTTGAGTGATGAGGCGGTGAATGATGTTTTCTTCTATGATACCACGCGGGATACGATCGCTGGGGATTGGAGGTCGGATTCGAGTAAGAGTTGGTATACTGAGACATTGAATACTGCGACTAGGGGGGCAACTCAGGCATTTCCCGAGAAGGCGTTGATTGTGGCGACGGATACGCATGTGTATATCTTTGATGCAGGGGATTTGGGGTTGTGGATGAGATTTGATGCGGCTGGAAATAGTGAGCATCGAGTATGGCAAACATCTGCACAGGCTCATTCTGTTTTTGCCCTAAATGGCAAGTTATATGTTGTAGTTGTTAGAATGATTTACCCCAATGGAAACACAGGAGTAGCAGTGTATGATTTTGTTTCTGATACACGGTATAAGTACGGTCATTATCGTGGATATGAAACAGAGAGAACTATTGCCAGCAGGAATGTGACTGGTACAGATTTGGATATGAGTCTTTTATGGTCATTTCCAACATATGAACGGATATATGTACATGCCCAGGCCATTAATGGGAAGAATTATCTTGCTATGGGTATTGTTGATTATCTCGCGGTAGTTAATGATACAGATAAGACTGGTTATAAATATTCAGATAACGCTGGAGATAAATATACCCATGTCTATCTAACCAGTAAGGGGAATTTATATGCCTATAATTTAGGACAAAATCAACTTGAGCGTTGGGATCATGTCCATACTGATAGTGCAAATGAGGAGAATGGGACACCTGATCGGGTGTGGAATACAAGTAGTACACCAGCCTTGAAAGAAATCTTGGGGACAGAATTGATTACGAATGGAGGGTTTGACACAGATCTTACAGGGTGGGATTTAACCCCTGGGAGCGAAGGTGGAACAATTACCTTTGATTCTAATACCATTAAATTTAAGCCGGGAGCTACAGCAGTTAGTATGTATGCCTCTCAATCTATCACTACAACTGCCGGAAAGACATATAAACTAGTGATAGGTCTAATGCCCTCTTATTATGCAAATCGTAAAATTATGATCGGGTCAACTCAAAATGGAGGAGAAATTTATACAAGTGAAAGCTTTCCAAATGAAGATGGTAAAACTATTTATTTTGTTGCAACAGATACAACTACCTGGATTAATTTGATGGAAGCTAGTAGTGGGATATCATGGTCTAAATGGGATGATATTTCTGTTAAAGAGGTAGTAAATCCTAACGGACCACGTTTTCCTATTAATGAATTGATTGTCCTTGAATCTGCCTCTTCAGATGGATCTGATCGTATTATTATGAGTACAGCCAACGGAATAATAATCCTCGATGACGCAAGTACGCAATCAAACGGCTCAATCCGCTACGTCACCAAGGATTACATCACCGAAGAGATGATCGGCGATATCCGCGGGATGTGGACATTCCATGAGGCAGCAGCAGGAAATATTGTCGATGGGGCAACCATTACTGATGCCTCTGGCAAGGGCACTGACCTCACCTCAGTTGGCGGGGCAACAGCGGTTTCGGGTGTGCGGGGCAAGGCCTTGTCGTTTAATGGGACAACCCAGTATTTGAAGCAGAAGACCTATGCGACCCAAGAGGGGACGGTCAGGATCTCGACTGCCAATGGTCAGGCCTTTTTGTGGGATGATGGGCAGGATTTTTCGCCTTATGTGGCACAGGACGGGAATAATCCGTATATGGTGGTGGTGAAGGATGCTGAGAATGATGTGGCCTGGGGATATTGCGGGGCAGCTCCTCCAGCTACAGGCCCTGAGATGCTCACTGATGGAGGAATGGAAAACTGGACTAGTGATACGAATCTAACGAGTTGGGAAAAGGGTTCAGCTACCTCAATTGTAAAAGAGGCTACTGATAAACAGGAAGGGAGTTATAGTTGTAAATTTACTGGAGGAGGGACATTAAGTAATAGTTATACTGATTGGCTGTACCAAAATGTTTTTGAAAGAAGTGATGAGGGGGGGGGATTTATAGTAACCTTTAAGGCTAAACGACTAACAGGTTCAGGAAATTTACAGGTTGGTTCTAATTATACACAATGGGCCTCGGTAACTAATGGTGGTTTGTGGCAATCATATACTACATCTGGGATAGCGATTTTGAGTGGTAGTGGGTCTCGTGCCCTTACCTTTGCTGCTGTCAGCGGCGAGCAGTGGCTTATTGATGACGTGAGTTTGAAGAGAACAAGTGAGTTATTGGGGAGTGAGTTAGTGACGAATGGAGATTTTACAACAGATACCACAAATTGGGGCATTGAACATGGCAGTATAGCAAGTGTAACAGGCGGTCAGAGTGGGAATTGTTTGGAGGTTACAAGAATTGATTATGGATACCAATATGCCTACCAGAATTTGACTGTTGCCGCTGGTAAATTATATAAATTTTTAGGATATGTTAAAAGCGGGACATCTGGTAATCAAGGATTTCAGGTTGCGATGTATGATACAGTTACAACAAGTATAATTAAAGTGTTATCTGGGACAACGTCTGATTCATGGATACAAGTTTCTGGTTATTTTGTTTCCGGAAGCAATTCAGCTAGAATTTATGTGAAGAAAAATTCTTTGACTGATGGGACAATGTTATTTGATGGAGTCTCTGTCCGTGAAGTCCTCTCCCCTCCCGTTAACCAGGGCATCACCCTTTATTCAACCAAGACTGAGACGACCCAGAACCTGGCGGGCTTGGCTGCGGAATTTGGGCCGAACGATACCTTGACCTATGAGGTGAGGAAGAGCGATTTTCAGATTACAGGGGCGATGACGGTGGGGGCGTGGGTAAAACCGAATGGGGCAGATATGGAGGCTTATATTATTGCTAAAAGGGATTCTATTGAAAAAGCTGGTTTTGGATTGATGTGGGATGGTACTATAGATAAAATTTGGTGGCTCTATGGGGCACCTGCAGGATGGCTTAGTAGCAATGCTGTTTTTACTGAAGACAATACTTGGGTATTTTTTGTAGCTACTAACGATGGCAATGGAAATATTACTTTTTATAAAAATGGAATCGTACAAGGCACTGCTTCAGGAGCTACACAACCTCAAGGCTATTCTGATTTACGAATAGGTGCTAGGACTGGAATGCAAGGAGATTTTTCCGGTTCAATCGACTCCCCCTTTATCACCGCTACTGCCCTTACCGCCTCCCAAATCAAGACCATGTACCTCAGAGGCAAGGCCGCCCTTGATAAATCCCACAACACAGATGACACCCGCAACCAACTCGGCGGAACAACTAACGACATCCGGGCAATCTATGTCAACAACGACACCCTCCTCGCCGGGGACTCCGAAGGCGGCATCTCCTTCATCGACCTGGCCACCGACACCCGCACTGACTACCTCACCCCAACTGAAACAGGCAGCGCAGCCATTACCTCCATCTCAGGCCAGGACCCATTCCGTTTTGTCTACGGCAATGCCAATACCTCTGGAGTTTCAGCCTCTGGCCGCCGTGCCGCAGTATTTAATAACCTGATAACCAATAACTGGCAACACCTGACCGGTACTTACGACGGGGCGAACCTTAACATCTACCAGAACGGCAGCCTCTTTGACACTGTCCCAACCACTGGCGTCATCACCAACACCACCACTCATCTCAAGCTCGGCAAGGGATTTACCGGGATCATTGACGAACCAGCTATCTACCCCAGGGCATTATCTGCTACTGAGGTCCTGGAGGCATATAAGAAAGGCACAGGCAACCTCAAGTTACAGGTCAGGTCAGGATCAGCCAATCCACCAACAAGTGAATTCAGCAGCGATCTTACCTCTCCTGACAATGGCGACTTCAGCGCCCTTACCGGCCGCTATTTTCAATACAAGGCCATCCTCTCAACTGAGGACCCGCGTTATTCACCAACCTTCTCCTCAATCACTGCCTCTCCCAGTCACTACAAAGGCGCATACATTGAAAACTACTCCAACTTACCCCTCTCCTATCCCACAGGTTTTACTGAGATATTAGGAGGAGGTAATGCCGGGACAATCAAATATCAGGTCTCACCCAATAATGGGACAAACTGGTATTACCTAAGTGGCTCAACCTGGACTGAGGCAACCAAGGGCAATTACAGCCAATGCAGTCCGGCTACAGATATAAACAGCAATCTTGCCACCTATGACGACACCTTTGGCGTGCCTACCCAGTTCAAGTTCCTGGCCTATCTCTACCCAGGGACAGATGGGGCAAGCCAGTGTGAATTAGACAACCTGGCCATGGCCTATAATTATAATTATCTCAGCTTTTCTGCCCCAACCACAGAAGAATACCTTAACATCGGGTCAACCAGGACGATCAGTTGGACATCTGGCGGGACAGTAAGCGACAACTGTAAGATCTTCCTCAAGACCAGTCTGGACAGCGATTGGCGCACTACACCTATCGCTGATGGCCGACAACACCAGGGGACATTTAACTGGACTATTCCTGACCTCGATTTTGCCCAGACTGTTAAGGCCTGGCTGAAGATTGAAGATCAGAATAACACCACGGCTTATGGCATTTCTCCAATGTTCTATATCAGACCCTTAAAGATCACCCTTAGTCAGCCAGCCGCAGGTAATATTTGGCGTACAGGCAGTGCCAGGGACATCATCTGGACAGCAGACTCAGGTGTTGGAGATAATGTCAAGATCGAGTATTCTACTAATGATTTTAACACCAGTCAGGTGATAGTAGCGAGTACAGCAACCAAGACAACAGCGATTGCCAATACCAATGGAGGGACGATCAGCGGGACTTATTTGATCCCGGTGACGATTGATAACAGTGGGTCAGGGACGGCGTATACTGATCCGGTGATCAAGATCAGTCTGACGAGTGATAATATTGGTTTCTGGTCTCATTGTAAGAGTGATGGCGGGGATATCAGGTTTTTTGATGAGGATGGGGTAAGTGGGTTGAACTATTATTTGCAAAGTTTTAATTATGCGGGACAGACCGCAACTATTTATGTGAAGGTGCCGGTTGTGCCAGCGAGCACGGCCAAGACGGTTTGGTTGAATTATGGGGATAATACAAGAATCACGCTAAGTGATTCAAGTATTATCCAAGAGAGTGGGCTTATGGGCTATTGGGAGTTTGAGGAAGGAAGTGGGACAATGACAGTAGATACGAGTGGGAACGGGAATACCGGGACACTAATTAATGGCCCTACCTGGATTGCAAATGGGAAGGTTGGAAAATGTTTGAGCCTTGATGGAACAAATGATTATGTCTCTTGTGGGAAACTGCCAAATATTAATGTTGCAGAAAGTTATAGTCTAAGCCTCTGGGCTAACTTGACTCGTATTGGTAATCCAAATTCTAATTGTGGTGATGGAAGGGCAACGCTAATTGCAAAAAAAGAATCTTATTATGGACCTACATTAAATGTGTATGGTTCTACTTCAAAGGCATCGTTTGTCCATTCTTACGAAGACCATAGTTCTACTAAGAATGTTAGTTATCCTTCTGAAGTAATTCTGAATAAATGGATGTTTTTTACCATTGTCTATAACAAGGCTCTTTCAAGGATATCTTTATATTTAGATGGTAATTTAGTAGCTAATACAGATACTACTGGTATTTCTTTTGAACCAGCTCTCAATGGAGCTCTTCGTATCGGATTTGGAGATGCGAACTGTTCCAATACTTACAGCCAAGGACTTATTGATTCAGTTCGCATCTATAATCGTCCCCTTTCTGATTCAGAAATCGCTACTCACTATGCCTCCGGCAACGCAGGTCTTCCAGCTTATATCAGCCACCTCTCTTCCTCCACCACCCTCTCTCCCGAACAGACCTCCTTCGGCACCTACCGCTGGGTAGTGCCCAACCTCGAATCCTCAACCGTTAAGCTTCGTGTCTCAGACGCAGTAGCCCCTACGGTCTACGGCACCAGTGGACTATTTGCCCTCGCAGCCCCCCTCTTAACCCTCACCACCCCTAACGGCGGTGAAAACTGGGTCTCAGGCCAGGTCGAGGACATCATCTGGCAAAATAACGGGGCGCTCTCAACTGCCCTGCGTCTGGAATACTCCAAGGACAACTTTGTAAATCCAGCTAATACCATCTGGGTCGCTGATATCCCAGGTTACTGGGGATATGGACATAAAAAGGCGATCACGATTACGAATAGCTCAGAGCAAGATCTGACCGATTATCAGATATTAATTACTCTAACCGCAGACAATTTTGATTACTCCCAGGTCCGCACCGATGGCGGAGACCTCCGCTTTACTAGTGGCAGTGGTACGCCCTTAGATTTCTGGTGCGAGACCTGGAATTATAATGGAATAAGTAAGTATTGGGTAGAGGTGAATGCACTCCCTGAGAGTGCGAATAGTACGGTATACGTGTGGTATGGAGATGCTGCGTCGAGTAGTGGGTCGGGTTTTGATGAGACCATGACCAAGTCGGCTGATGATGCCGCAGCCCACTTCTCCCTCGACGAAGGTACAGGCACAACCGCAAGTGGAGGCGCAGCCACTGCCACCCTCACCGGCGCAACCTGGCTCTCTAATCTCGACGGTGGCCATTGGAAAGACCGCACAGATATAAAATTTTCCACTGGCTCCCACCTCTCCTTTGACGGCACAGGGGACTCAGCCACCATCACCACTGACCTCTCCCTGACCATCTGGGGCATAGACTGCTGGTACAAGCCAACCCAGGTTACTGGTGAGGAGGTTATCCTTTATAAAGGCGAGGATGCAAATGTCAATTACTACCTCCTGCGTAAGGAGGGTGATCTGGTTGGTGGTTATACTGATGCCTCTGGGGTTAGACACTCCCTCGAATCTACCACTGCGGCTTTGGTTGCAGATACTTGGTATCACGTTGGGTTTACCAGGGATTCCTCAGGGGTGATGAAACTCTACAAGAATGGGGTGCAATTAGTTACGGCTACGAATGCTGTTGCGCCGATTACCGGGGCAACGGGCAGCTTCCTGGCCGGTGGTGGAAAGAATGTTTATGATCTGGATAGCTCTATCCCATCAGGGCTGACAAATGAGAAGGCGATAACCTGCGCCAGTACGAATAAATTAGGTTATCCCCTGGGTACACAGATTGACAATCAGGACTATTCCCATTTCAGCGGTAATCAGGGGACGATCAAATTCTGGGTCAAGGCCACCTGGTTCCCTGGGGATTCAACGCAACATCATCTCCTTTTAAGTAATATGGAGACTGCGGAGCAGAATAAGCTGAGTCTCTATGTTGCTAATACCAATCAGCTCAAATTTGTATTGACCGATGCACAGCAGGTTGAACATGTTGCAACCAGGGATATCTCCACGTGGGGGGCTGGGACGTGGCATCATGTGGTGGCGAGCTGGAAGGGGACTGGGGTGGAGTTGTTTGTGGATGGGGAGTAAAAATGGTGAATGGTAAATTGTGAATTATTAATTGTCAATTTACGTAGGATATTACTCTTATTCCTTAAGTCAACAGCATTGGTGGAAGGGGGGCTAGGGGTTTTGGGTTAAGCTCCGAAAGAACGCCTCATAAAAATAAAGGGGAAAAATAATGTTTAACCCACATAAGAGAGCAAAGTAAAATTAGCACTCACAAGACGCTATTTCAGAATAGAAATGATTTCCTTTAAGATAGAGTCAAGGGTAGGCAGGTTAGGGACAGCAATAAAATCAGATGAAGAGAATAGATGCTTATGATGAATTGGAAGATCGGGTTTTCCAGGGTGAATGTAGTTATCATATCTAAAGATCATATCCTGATCTCTTTGATAATGATAGCCATATTTATATCTGATAAACGATGGGTTAGAGGTATCAATAAATTCTTTAAAATGCAACTGGGAAAAATCAATAAAGGTAAGTATTCCTTTTATAAATCCAAGATAAGAGGTACGTTGGTCATAGGTAACCTCTTGCATTATTATAGCAGGACATTCAGAGAGGATTTTTTCTATCTGTTTGAAATAGTCTGTTATGTACAAACTATTATCTCCCTAAGTCTATTTAGACGATCTTCGATTAGTTTAAGGGTCTCATATTCTCCTGACCATTCTAGAGCCTCCATGTTGTCAATATTAGGAGCAGTGGGGGATTGGGAGATAAAATCATGAGTGGTGAGGTTGTATCTATTTTCAAATTTAGAGAGGTGTTCCTTGATTTTTAATAAGGCGGTGAGCAATTCTTTTTCCTCTAATTTTAAGGCCTCTGAGACAATGGAGCTGATGGATTCATTGCTTGGATATTCTAATACTAATTTATTCATAATGTATAACCTCGATTTTGTTTTTTTATAAAATTAATGTATCTTCTTCAAATTTTCTGGTAATCGCAATGAATTTGTTGAATCGTTGAACTGTGGAATCGTTGATTTGATATTATTTAATCGATTCAACAAGATAGTATAATCTACCATGCCTTTTGAAGAGGATACAAATTAACATCAATGGTAGGTTAAGTCAAGGATTTAAAATGGAATCTAAAAATTTTTCAGAAGTAAGGATTTTAAAAGGCAGATTTTTCTGGCGGGAGAGGAAGTGTCTGTTTTCTGTAATTAAGGCCTCTGCACCAGTTCATTCAGTGTAAGAGGCAATAAAGGCATCAGATGGTTTTAGACCCTTTAGTTGGTATTTATAAGCTATTTCAAAAGGAACGAAGATGTCTTCATCAATGGTAGCTAATGTATACTGCGAACGGGTTAAAATGATACTTTTGGGTTAGTGAACTATCTACGTGGGTGAAGAGGTGAAACGGTGAACGGGTGAAAGGAAAAGGGGTAAAAAGATTTAATTTATTCAACATGTTTTGTCTTTATTTTTTTACCACTTCACCCGTTCACCGTTTCACCCTCTTTATTGCGAAATTAACGCAAGAAGAAGTATCAAAATCACCCGTTTAAAGTATATTTATAAATCTGATGAATTTTTGGAAATCTTCGACAGGCTGTTACAGAATACAAAATTTTAAAAATACGCCTTAATAAAATCAATTAGTTAAAAATAAAAACGAGGCCAAAAATGGCATTCCGTAACAGCCTGTCGAGAGCAAGATGGCTTCGGACTTCTTTAGTAATAGTCCGACAGATCCGAAGGGTATACAAAGATGGATTTTCTAAAATCCTTAGGATAACTTCTTCGCAAAAGGGGGCTTTAATGAGATTAAAACCAAATATATATTCGTTAGAATCAAGAACGATGTGCAAATTTTTCTTCCCAAAGTTTTTTGGCTTTAGTAACTTTTTTCATAATAAATCACCTCTTTTATTAAAGATAGCATATAATTAAGGGGTAGGTCAAGGATTTCTCCCTTTTCTCCTTAATCTTTTATGTTTTTAAAAAGTCAAAATGAAGAATGCCTACAATTTGGTTCTTTTTGTTTTATTTTGTGTACAATTCAGCTATAGCCTGGTATGGTTATTGGTAATACTGGAGGTGAATTATGAAATCTTCTAAGGTTGCAATATCTATTGCTCAAGACATATTAAAAGAGGTTGATTATTTAGTAAAAGAGAAGAAATTTGCTAGTCGCAGTCAGGCAATTCAAATCTCGGTAATAGAAAAGATAGACAGGATGAAACATACAAGACTTTTTTCAGAATGTTCAAAATTAGATCCTGATTTTGAACAGGCCCTGGCTGAGGAAGGTCTTTCAAGAGAGGTGGATGAATGGCCAGAATATTAAGAGGAGATATAATTTGGGCTGATCTTAATCCTGCTCAAGGTCATGAACAGGGTGGGATGAGACCAGTATTAATCCTTAGTCAGGAGATATTTAATGAACGGTCAGGAACGGTTATAGCGGTTGCGATTACGAGTAAGTCTCAGCGGGCAGGATATCCGTTGACTCTAAAGATAGAAAACAATAATCTTCCTAAGGAATCATGGATTAAGATTAGTCAGATAAGAACCCTTTCTACTCAACGATTGGGTGATAAGCTGGGCAAATTATCTCCTGATGAATTAAATAAGGTTGTTGAGGGGTTGCTTGAGATTATTAGGGAATAGGAAATCAGGTAAATCGAGAAGCTAAAAATTTGAATTTAGGATTTTATCTCTATTAAAGGATTAAGAGATGGAATTTAAAAAATTTTCAGCAGTAAAGATTTTAAAAGGCAGATTTTTCTGGCGGGAGAGGAAGTGTCTGTTTTCTGTAATTAAGGCATCTGCCCCTGTCCATTCAGTATATGCAGCAATAAAGGCATCAGCGGATTTTATACCTTTGGCTTCATATTTTGCACCTAATTCAAAAGGCACTATAAAATCTTCATCAACGATTGTTAATTCCATGATAAATCCTACAAATTGCTTAAAAATTTCAGGGACTAAATTACGTCTTACTTCTTCTATAATCAATCTAGGTATTCTTAGGTTATATTTTGGATGCGAAGTTATTAATAAATCGATAAGAATTTTACAGGATGGCTTTTTAGAAGCGCTAAAAGCGTATATGTATTCGTTTGTATCAAGAATGAGGAGCAAGTTTTTCTTCCCAGAGTTTTTCCCTTGTCTTACGCAATTTTTTAATGATTTCTTCATCGCTCAGATCTTTAAAGGGGGATTTTATTTGCGATGAAAGGCGGTAAATAGCATCCAGATGTTTTTTTGCCCTTTTTGGATTAAATGTTTTTATCTTTTTTTTCATATTAAATCACCTCTTTAATTTAAAAATAGCATATAATGGAGGGGTAAGTCAAGGAGTTAGGAAGGGGGGCAGCAATTCTCATTTTGAAAAAGTTAGCGCAGCTTCCCGTAAAATTGCCTCTGTTTGAGCGGAGCGAGTTAGGCAATTTAGGGAAGCAAGCTTAGAAAATTCAAAAAGACTACTCTAATGAACGAAGCAAAGAGTTTTGTCTTCTCATCTGCAAGATTATTTTGGAAAGATGTCTAATGAAGGCTGCCTAAAATTATTGTTGAATTTTTAGTTTATCTAACTTATATTTATTTCAGTTAAGTATAATAAACTTTACCCTAAGTGAAATATATGATATTAGACAAGATTAATCAAGAGGCGCCATTTGTTCGCAAGGATAATTTTCAGCTATTATTCAAAGAGATAAGAGACAACTCTTTTGATCAGAATATTAAAAATTGGCTTAAATCCGACAAGATTATCGCCCTTAAACGTGGATTTTATATCTTTTCACGGTATTGGGATAGATGTCAGGATAAGGATGGATATCTTAATTATCTTTCATCAGTGTTATATTATCCATCTTATATCAGCAAAGAGACTGTCCTGGCTAGATATGGCATGTTGACAGAGGCTGTATATGGGATTTCGGCAGTGGGTTTGAAGACGTCCAGGGCCTTTTCGTCAAGGATTACAATATTTAATTACTCCAAGATAAAAGAATCTTTGTTCACAGGCTTTGGTGAACAATATTTCTTAAACAATAGGTATTATATAGCAACTAAGAGTAAGGCCCTTTTTGATTATCTATATTTTTACAAAAGAAAGATAAAAAGGGTGAACAGGCATATGGTAGATGAGCTAAGGATAAATTTTGAGGAAATGAAAAAAAGTGATTGGGAGGAGTTTGAGGGATATTTAGGGATTTCCAGGAGTCTGAAGCTGGAGAAGATTTATAAGATAATAGGAGCGGAATATGTTTTTTAATCAGGTCAAAAGGTTGGTGGATTCTTTAAGGGCAAAGGGGCTGCGAAATGACTATATTGTTAATAGTATAAAAGAGTATCTACAACTTCATGCCTTAAGTTATATCTATAATAACAAGGAGTATAACCGAAGGCTGATCTTTACAGGCGGGACATGTCTCCGATTTTGTTTTAATTTGCCTAGATTATCTGAAGATATTGATTTTGACTATGAGGATGGGCTTAATTTTGAAAAACTTCAGATAGATATCGAACAACATTTTAAGGGCTCGTTAAGATTCCCTGCTCTCCATTCAGCCCTAAAAGGGCAAAATAAAAAGATATATCTTAAATTCCCTATCTTAAAGGAGTTAGCTTTGTCTTTTGGCGATTCTCAGATACTCTATTTAAAGATCGAGCCAAGCCAAGCTCCTCTGGTCTCGAAGAATATTGAAATAACGCCTATCAATCGGGAAGGGTTGTATTTTTTTATTAGACGCTACTCTCTGCCTGATCTAATGAGCGGTAAGATTACCGCCTTTTTAACCAGATCTTTTTTTAAAGGAAAAAAGAATGAAATCGATTTTAAAGGCAGGGATATTTTTGACTTAATCTGGTACATGGGGCAGGGAATTCAGCCTAATCTTGAAAGGTTAACAGGTCTACTGAAAGGGACTTTATATCAGGATGATAACTGGGGAAATATCCTGGTTAAGATCAGAGAGAGGTTAATAAAGATTAAGAGGGAGTATATAACTATTGATCTGCAGCAGTTTATTGAAGATCAAGGGATGGTTGATAATTTTTTGGATAGTCATCTCCAGGTGTTTGAACAGTATTATCAGGAATGCGTTGGGAAGAAGATCGGGTAAATCAGGTTGATTGGTTAATCGTGAAGCCAAAAATTTTCAGAAAAATAATTACAATTTATTTGATGAGATTAGAACATCTTTGTTTCGCTTGACGGGCAACCTTTTTGAATTTTCTAAGCTCGCTTTCCTAAATTGCCAAAACTCGCTGCGCTCAGACAATGGCAATTTTTAACGGAAAGCTTCGCTAAGAAAATTTACAAAAAGTCTCCCTATATCGCTCAACAAAATGTTCTGATCCCATCTCCTATCATTTTGTAATTATTTTTTTGAAAATCTATAAAAGAAAGACGAATCCGAATTTCGTATTTTATCTGTCAAAAAGGAGGTTCTCATGTCCCCAAAAACAACCACCATAAGATCAGCTACAATAGCAACAGCAACGGTCTGGGCAGTCCTTTTATTGTCTTCCATCATAGGTTTAACCCCTGGTCACACAGCCGAGATCCTAATCGGCAACCAGGATGGCTCTGCGACCTTAGATGGGAATATCAGCGGTCTGGTTATCGAGAATCGGCAGTGGACCAAGCCTGAGGCAGCCACGGATTACAATAGCGGCACTGGCAAGGTTACTGAGGTTGGGCCGAATACCAAGTTGGCGATTGTTGGGCCAAACTATGGCTACACCGAGGCGGTTGCCTGGCCGGGTGCCTTGCCTGAGACTGTTGGTTATGATGCGACCAAGGATAATATGATCGCGGATGGGAATATGGAGGATGGGGATGTTGGGGAGTGGGGGGCGACGAGTGCGACGGCAGCGAAGGTCGTGCCGGCTGAGGATGTACAGGGAGATGTGAGCAGGTATGGGCTGGTGGGGGAGTGGAAGTTTGATGAGGGGACAGGGACGACTGCAACAGATATGAGTGGAAGTGGGAATAATGGGACAATTAGTGGGGCTACCTGGTCTGATGGTAAGTTTGGGAACTCCTTGAGTTTTAATGGGGTGGATCCTTATTATGTGGATTGTGGGACTAATAGTAATTTAACTCTAACTAATAATTTGACAATCGAGGCATGGATAAAGTGGACAGGGGATGGAAATAGTTATCAAGCGATTGTATCTAAAAGATTAGGGGGGGGATTAGTAAACTATTATCTTAGAATAGACAAAGCTTCAAAAACTCTTTTTTTAATAGCTTATAGTAATTCGACAGAATATTGGAAAAACTCAACACTTACTGTCCCGATAAATGAATGGATACATGTAGCAGTTACTTTTGACAATGGAAATACCCATTTTTATATAAATAGTGTTGATGATGGACTAAAATCATTTCCTGTATCATCTTTATTTAGTAATGGTCAAAGCGTTCGGATTGGGTATTATGATAATTCTCAAATTTTTTCCGGCCTCATCGACCAGGTCCGCATCTACAACCGCGCTCTCTCCGCCACTGAAGTAGCCGCATCCTACCGAAATGGTGCTGGCCGCCTTTCGGATGGCCTAGTCGCCGGTTGGAATTTCAATGAAGGCACAGGCACCACAGTTGATGATGCCTCAGGCAATGGGAATAACGGGACACTGACCAATGGTCCGACCTGGGTAACAAGAAAGTTCGGGAAGTCCTTGAGTTTTGATGGGGTGGATGATTATGTGGATGTAGGGCCGTTTAATGTTCCAGCAGAGGCTACTATTGATTTTTGGATTTATGAAAATGGTTCTAATCCTGCTACAGGAAATCATGGTATAATTTATGCGTCAAACCCTTCAAATGGTAATAGTGATTGGGGAGTAAGATATCATAACGCTCCTCCTAATTTAGCGTTTATGGATAATCACGACGGTACAACTAGTTACATTGGTCTTGGCATAGCTGTAGATGTAAATAAATGGACGCATATTGCTGTTGTTCTTTCAGGATCAAAGATATATCCATATAAAAATGGACAGACATTTAGTAGCAAAAATTTAAACCAGGCTCATGTTTCTCGAATAGTAAATAATCTGCGAATCGGCCATCTTGGTGGATACAATTCTTCTTTGTATTATTTTAAAGGCCTCATCGACTCCCCTCGCATTTACTCCCGCGCCCTCACCGCCAAGGAGGTCAAACAACACTACGAACAGGAACGGGTCAAGTTCGACACCAACGCAACTAGGATTCAACTCGCCAGTAATGGCGAGGCAGCTTATCTGGATGAGGCCCTGACTGATGGTGGGGATTATCTGCATTCGTTCTGGTATAAGATTGAGCGGGGAAGTACGAATCCTGTTGGGTATGAGATAATTACACCAACGAATTTAGTGACAAATGGGGATATGGAGATCGGTGATCCACCAACAGGATGGACTGCATATGCTAGTGCGATCCTGGATGGGGTTGCAGATGAAAAAAACGGAGGAAGTGGAACGCAGTGTATGCAATTTACTATAGGAACTCATGTAACTCCAGTATATAGGGTAGTAACCTGGGAAGTTGGAAAATTATATAAAATAAGTGGCTGGGTTAAAAATGTAAGTATTAGTGGCTCTGGTCTAAACTTATATGCACAATATCCTTATAGTCGTTCATCTAATAGCGCTAGCAAAAATTGGACATATAAGTATTTTTATATCACACCTTCAAATACACCTACATCAGTTGTAGGAGTATCCACCTCAGGATCAGGTGGGCAGCAAGGTAAAGCAGATAATATTTTAGCGCAGAAAGCAGCCCTCTCTCTCCAAACCCTCTACTCCCCCATCCTCCTCACCAACAATGAATCCACCGGCACCTCCGTCACCATCGAACTCGCCAACACCCAGGACCTCACAATCGGCGACCGCATCGAGATCGAGGACGACGACAACTGGGAGACAACCACCATCACCGCGGTCACCCTCAACACCTCAATCACGGTCAACACCCTCGCCAACTTCTACACCACAGCCAAAGGCGCCACCGTGAACAAGTGGCACTACTTTGAGACCTGTTTTGAAGGGGTTGAGGATGGGGTGCATCAGTTCAGGTTTGTGCAGAATGGGGCAACTGCTGGGGTGAGCACGGTTTATGTGGATCGGGTGGAACTGCATAAGAATCTAATTAATAATGGTGGGATGGAAGGGACTTATACTGATGGGATTGCGCCAGGGTGGAGCAAGGTTTATCCTGATTGGGCAACATGGACATCAGATTCAGGAAGAACAGGCGCATATGCTCAGAAAATAGTTGCGACGAGTTCAGGTCCGGCAAATTATCAAAGTCTTTCTTTTATACCTAAAGGAAAGTGGTACCTTTTAAGTTTTTGGTATAAGACTTCAGAGGAAGGTAGCAATAAGGCAGTGATTAAAACTGCTGAGGCTAATTTAGGTTCCCCTGTTGCATCTGTTTATTTAGACGGTTCTCTGCAATGGAAAAAGATGCAGATATCTTTTAAAAAGAAGGTGGAAATTTATGCTTATTTCCGGGCAGTGGGCAACACCACCGTCTGGTACGACGACGTCTCCCTCATCGAACTCGACACTGTCCCCTCAACCTCCCCGACCTTCACTGCCCTGCACGGCTCCCTTGACGACGTCCGCCTCTACAACCGTGCCCTTTCACAGGGCGAACTCCAGGCCCACTACGAGCGCCGTAAATACAACTCAACCCAGCCAACAACTGCTGTTTCTGCCACAGCCCTCTCAGGCAATTCCTACGCCTGGACAGTCCCGGCTGATGCCTCAACCACAGTCAAGGTTAGGGTCAAGGATATCAGTAACCCGGCCACGGTCAGTGATATCTCAGACAATTACTTCGGAATATGGGAACATGCCCAGGTCTTCCTTACTAAACCTGCGGCTGGCGAGACTTTAAGTGTCGGCCAATCTTATAATATAAAATGGACAACTATCGGTCAGGGGATTACAACCTTTACCTTAAAATATGCCACAGTGGAAAATCCCGGGGATAGCGACTGGAAGGCGATCTCCTCCCAGTTGGCTAATGACGGGGATCACCCCTGGACGATCCCGAATGATATCTCAACAACAACCAGGATCAGGATCTTTGATGAGCATGACGCCTTGATTACTGACACCTCTGAGACATTCTCAATTATCAAACCCACGATCACTATCACTGCTCCTAATGGCGGAGAGAGCTGGTTTGCTACAGGCAGCTATAATATCACCTGGCAGAGCACTGGTACGATTAATAAGGTCAAACTGGAGTACTCAACCAATGACGGGACAGATTGGACCCAGATTATTACAAATGAAGACAATGATGGGACATATCCCTGGACTGTGGTAGATGCCATTGGCACAAATGTCAGGATCCGTGCCTCAGCGGTTGAGGATGCAACCATCATTGACACCTCTAATGCCGCTTTTTCAATCATTCCCCCAACCATTACCCTGACCTCTCCAAATAGTGGAGAGGAATGGGTCAAGGGTACTGACCATGAGATTACCTGGACCCCAACTGGCGGGGCAGTTGGGGCTGTACACGATAACCTGACCATCCAGTATTCAACCAACGGGACAGACTGGACCAACCTGACCACTGCTCAGGCAAATGACGGGACATACACCTGGACAATTGCCCTGGCCCCTGCGGATACCTACAGGATCAGGATCCTTGATGCCACCCGTCCGGCAACTACTGACAGCTCAGATGCAACCTTTAAGATCAAGTCGCCTTACATGACGATCACTGCCCCTGTGGCTGGTGATTCCTGGGTTATGGGGACATCGCATGATATCGCCTGGACAAATATTGGGTCAGTGGGTGATTCTGTAACTATCCAGTATTCCACGGATGGCGGGACAAACTGGACGAATATCGCTGCTGGTCTGGCGAACAGTACGGCCACCAAGGCCCAGACCTGGACGATCCCTGGTTTTGATGATCCTCAGGGGACGGTCAAGATCAAAGTTACGGATAACAGCGACCCAGCCATTGAAGTAATCTCCAGCACCTTTGCGATCTCTTTACCCGGGATTACCGTGACTGCCCCTAATGGCGGTGAGCTCTGGGTGGTAAATGACAATTATAATATCACCTGGACAACAGAAGGGACCATGACAGGGACACTGAAGATCGAGTATTCCAAGGACAATTTTGTCTCCGACCTCCATACCATCCATGAAGGGGTGAATAATACGACCACCTCTTACGGGTGGACGATCCCTGATGATTGTTCAGGGACAGTCAGGGTAAGGATCACGGATAACCTGAAGACAGGGGTTACAGATAAGTCAAACAGCACCTTTACAATCCTGCCAATCCCGCAATTGACAATCACTGCCCCGAATGGTGGTGAGACCTGGCGGATGGGCACCTTGCAGGAGATCTCCTGGTCTGATAATAGTGGGCCAGTAAGTAATAATCTGACCCTGGAATACTCAGTAGATGAGGGTGAGAACTGGACGAGTATTGCCACTGCTGAACAAAATGATGGTTTCTATGCCTGGACTATTCCTGATGCAGGGCAAGAGGCCAAGGGGGCAACGAGGGTCAGGATTATAGATGCAAACCGAGACAGTAATACAGATCTCTCTAATGCCAACTTTACGATTGGTCTACCCCTTATTACCATAACCTCACCTGCTGGTGGGGAATACTGGGCCAAGGGTGATCAGGCGCCTGTTACCTGGACAAGTGAGGGGATGGTAAGTAATGACCTTCAGATATATTATACGACAGCAGTTGATCCAGGGGCAGCTGATTGGATTAGTCTAGCTACTGGACAGGCTAATGATGCTAGTTATACCTGGGTTGTCCCGGATGATACATCAAGTACAGTTAAGGTCAGAATTGTCGATGCCGCCAGACCTGCGGTTTATGACCTTTCCGATGCGACGCTAACAATTATTCCTTACCCAACTATTACCCTGACCAGCCCGGCAGTTAGCAGTACTTATGTTATTGGGGATACCTTGCCGATAAGGTGGACATGGAAGGGTCTGTCAATCAGTAATAATCTTACCTTGGAATATTATAGTGGTGATTATCTTAGTACCCACAGAACTATAGCAACCGGGGTGAGCAATTCAGGGAGTTATGATTGGGGAATACCTGAGTCAGCCCTGGCGAGCAATAATATTATTGTCCGTCTAAGCGATGTAAATAACGTAGACGTGACTGATGAGATTGATGACAGCTTCAGGATCAGGGGTGGGTTTACGATCCTGACCCCTAATGGCGTTGAGGAGTGGGAGGCGAAGTCAATTAAGCAGATCAGTTGGACGACCAGGGGAACGATTAGTAATGTCAGGATCGAATACTCGCTTAATAGCGGGTCAAGCTGGGCTACAATTGTTGGTTCTGTGCCGAACAATGGCTCTTACAACTGGACTGTCCCTGACCTAGATGAAAAGACGAATTGTCGGATAAGGATCTCAGATGTAACTGATGCTACAGTATCTGCTGCCTCAGCCGCTGATTTTAGTATCAATTATTACACCCTGACCTTTAAGATACTGGATATTGATAATTATTCCCACTTACAGAATCTGGCAGTAAAATGTACAGGTGGTGGGATTGCTCCCTGGGAGGAGGAGAGTCTGCAGTCAGCAGATACGATTACCCATAAATTCCCTTATGGGACATATAATGCCTGTTGGTCTAAGAATGATTATGTTGAGCAGTGTGTAGACTTTACCGCTGATTCTCATAAAGCTGTAACAATCTATCTGGAATCCACGACCTCAGCCCAGGCTGAGTGGCGGGTCAAGATCGCCTTTACCTACAATGCAGCAGCGAATGGTTTGAAAACCACGGTCTGGATGGAGAGAAAAGGCTTGACCTTGACCAGTATCCAGATGGCTAATCTCAAGGATGCAACCCTGGTTATCCTGGAGGGGGAGACAACAATAAAAACCTCAACCCAGACTAAGCCGGATAATAACGGGATTTATGCCTTTAACTGGGATAGCGCTACCCTGGAGGCGAATAAGACCTACATTGGTCGAGCGACAATTAAATATATGGAACGCTCCTATACCTCAGATGCAGGGTTTGATGTCACTCAGGAAAAAATGGCACAGGCGAACAGGGATCAGTTGGTTAATAAGATAGTTGAATCCCAGAAGGAATTGGAGGCTAAGAGTGGGGAGACCTTGTCAAGTATGATGAGTAAGCTTGAAAGTTCAACTAGTGAGATCAAGGCTAATATGGAGTCAGTAAAGACTACAGTAGAACAAACCTCGACAGATATCAAGACTGTTCTGACAACTGAGATGGCTGAGAATTTGAATACTATAAGTGAAAATTTGACCAAGATGGGGACAGATTTAGGGACAACTATTGGTGATACTCAGACCACAATTGAGACTAAATTGGAATCAAGGATATTGAATCGTGATACCTCGGCCATGGTTGGGAGTGATGTGGTCATTCGTTATCGGACTTATACTGGATTATCTCCTGTAATTGATGTCTATGATGGGGTTAATAATCAGGTGGTTGATGATGCAGTGATGGAGGAGATGACTGCTGGTTCAGGGGTATATGAGTCGACTTTTAAACTTGATGATTCCTGGGAGATAGGTGATTTTACGATTGTCTGTTCTGAGTCGACCAAGAATACGATTGACAGTATGATCCTGAGTGTGCGTTCAACAGATATGGAGGATATTGCTTCAAAAATTAGTTCAGTTATGGGGACAACCTCTTCACTTGGTAATCTCCGGAAGACGATAGAGCTCCTTGATGAGCAGATCAGCGGGATTGACGAGGCCTTGAGCAAGATCAATCTCAAGGTTGACACCTCTGCAATCGAGGGGATTGTGAAGGAGGTAGGAAAATTACAGGAATCTAATCTCAATAATGTATTTAATTCCTTAAAGGCGATGTCAGAAAAGATCAGAGGGCTTGGTGGGACCGAGGGGTATAGCCTGGATGATTTATATAGTGTGACGCAGGAGAAGGGGAATGATGTCAAGTATCTTAAGAATAAGACAATAGAATTGAAAAAGATGTTGGAATTGAATAAGGAGTTGCTTGAGGAAGGGCAGGAGGAGCCGATTATCAAGACTTGGATGGAGAGTGGGTAACACTTTTAACGGATATAAAATAGTTTTTTTATTTTATATCCGTTAAAAGTGTTCTTTTTTTCAGTTTTTCTGCAAACCCAATAAGCACGGGTAAAAATGAATCCCATTTAACTACACCAGTACCGAAAAAGTGTAAGAAAGAAAAAGTGGAAAAAAGGGAGAATTACCTGGAATTGTTATTTTTTGCTTGACAGTAGCAATTAAACAGGTAATACTATAAGTAATACTTTTGGGAGGTGTAGTGTATGTCTAAAGTGACTCAAAAAGGCCAGGTGACTATTCCCCAGAACATCAGGGCCATATTAAAAATAAAAATAGGGGATGAGGTAATCTTTAAAGAAGACAATGGAAAAATAGTCGTTACGAAAAAAAAGGCATCAATTAATAATATAAAAACATATATAGGGTATCTTTCTCATTTCCAAGGACGAAGTTCAGATGAGATCGTAAACGAATTACGGGGTGAGTAATAAATGATTTTTGCAGTTGATACTAATATATTATTAGATATCCTTATTCCTAATCCTGATTATCTTAACTCTTCTTTAAATTGTCTGCTAGGTATAAATTCAGGGGATGAACTTATTATATGCGAGATAGTCTTTGCTGAACTAGCTTCTCAATTCCAAACCCTTCAGGAGATTAATCATTTTTTTCAGGAAACAGGAATAAAGATAGTTAATTCTAATGATAAAACACTCTTCGAGGCCAGTAGGGCATGGAAAACCTATATTGAACAAAAAAAAGGCGTACTTATTTGTCCAAGTTGTGGGAAGAAGCAAGGTCTTAACTGTAATTTTTGCAAGGAAGAGATCCCTTACCGTCAACATATCTTGAATGATTTTCTGATAGGCGCCCATGCTAAAATTTTAGCTGATAAACTCATAACTAGAGATAGGGGATTCTACCGAGTTTATTTCAAAGGGTTGAACGTTATAAACTCAGTTAGATGAAAAAAAACGGGCTGGTTTATTATCTATAGTGATGACCTTGGCCTTTAATTAAGGAATAGAAATTAAATAAATTGACCAATTTTATGCTCAGATTTAGGTTAGATTTTGTCGATCTGATTGAGCAAAACCGCAGGACTAGCAGGGCTAATTTGAGGATTTTGCGATTGAGGATCGGCAAAAGATGGCCTGAAGATGAGATGTAAAAGGGTTAATTTATTTAATTTTTATTCCTAAGTTCAAAGGAGATTATTAGCGACTGAACAGGTAACTTTCAAGGAAAAACTATAACTTAAAAAAGGAGGAGGCTATGAGAAGGTTTATTCCTAGTATCAGTGTTATTTTTATCTGTATTACTCTTATTTCTTCCTTTGTTGTCACCCCTACCCAGACCGAGGCTTCTATCGTCCTTCGGGCGATTATCTTGAATCCGTCTAAGACTAAAAAGAAGACTATTCCATTTACCTATTATCTCCCAAAGGAAATTCTGCCTGAACATGTCCTTGATAAAGGGGATTTGAATCTGAATTATGATACTAAACAAAGTCTCCATTTTGTCTATAAGGATATAGAACTTGAGCCAGGGGAGAGTCGGCAGGTCAAGATCGAGATGGAGGATATCTTTATTATTACCCCTCAAGAGCTAGAGACGATTAAAAAAGAATTAGGGGTGCTAGTAGAAAAATTTAAGGGAGGGCCGTTTTATGAACGGGCTCAGTTAGTAAAAGATAACATAGAACGAAAATTGGAGCAGATATTGAAGTATCAACAAGAGAATGATGTTGTTCAGGTTGGACCGGATATGCATATCTCAGCCTTCAGGCATAATAAACAGGTAGTGGAACAATGTAAGGGTGATCTACAAGACCTGGATCGATTAGCGGCTGAGTCAAAAAAGGGTGGTGGGCTGTCGCCAAATATGTCCTGGAAGATTATTGTCTTTATAGTTATCTTTATTGCAATAATTAGCACGGTGATGTTTATTATCTGGCACCTTCAGATAAAGAAACAACAGAAGGAGGCAAAGATTATTAGTAGAATGAGTAGGGTTGAAGAGCGAGTGGATCTAGAGGTCAAGGAGGAGAATGACCAGGTCTAAATCTACCCGAACCTTGTTTGTCTTAGAGCCTCTGTCACTGGTAATGCGAAGTTGTCCGATGGAGAGTAAACAGGTAGATTGATTTAGAGAATAAAAAAAAGAGATTACATCTTCAAAAGGGCCTTCAAGTTGTATTTTTATGCTTGGTTCTCCTGATTTGTCTACAGGTTTCAGGCTGTTAATGGAGATATTGTTTGCTTGGGCAAGTTCATCAATTTCTTTTTTGATGTTAGACATAATTTGGTCTTTATTTTTGCTTGTATTTTCAAGGTAACGTTTATAGACTTCTTGTTTTTTTTGTATTTCGTCTTCTTCCTGAAGAAGGAGGGAAATTTTCTTTAGACGTTTTTTCTCTGTAGTTATTGTTGCTTCTATTGATTTGTATTCAGTTTGGTAGAGTTTGTAGATAAGGAGTGGCAAGAAAAGGATGGATGCTATTATGAAAATGATGAGGTATTTTTTGTTTGTTAATGAAGTTGCCATTGTATTGCCCCTCTATTAAACTTTTGTCTTTGAGTGAAATTTAATTTATTTTTCTTGGAGAAAGGAGGAACGGCACTGGTGTAGTTAAATGGGATTCTCCGAAAAGCCCTCTTTGTGGGTTTGTAGAAATCTTTGCTTCGCTCGTTAGAGTAGTCTTTTTGAATTTTCTACGCTCGCTTCCCTAAAATTGTCAAAACTCGCTACGCTCAAACAATGGCAATTTTTGGGGAAGCTTCACTAAGAAAATTTACAAAAAGCCTACTAA
>JAZDLJ010000034.1:0-2913 GCA_043802115.1 bacterium
TTTCTGCAGCCATAAAAGGATGCATGGTTCTTTTCAGCGCTCGTCCTGCAAGAAGATCAACCCCTGTTCTTTTTAATTTTCTTGAACTCGATCCAGTTATAATAAATCGTAGATCTCGTTTTTCCTCTATAAGACTGTGTATTTGGTCTAAAAGAGATGTGACTTTTTGTATTTCATCAATAACTATTATTTTATTATCAGGACTCCCAAGAAGTAGTTCACGAAGGCGTTCAGGTCTGGCGCTATAGAGTCTAAAGGTGTCTGGTTCTAAAAGATTTATTTTTAAAGCTTTTGGGAATCGTAATTGCGTCCAGGTTGATTTACCAGTCCCTCTTGGTCCAAAAAGGAAGAAACTTTGTTCAGGTTCTTTTAGAAATCGAGTTATTATTTCCATAAAGACACACAATAGGGATTAAAATTTATACTTTTGTTGAGGCTTTGTGTAAGATTTTCAAAGATGAGAACTAATGATTAGGTCTCACAAAAGATATCTAGCAATGGAATCGCTAATTCCATTTTTTGACTTAAAATGGAATTAGCGATTCCATATTTTTTATATGCTAAGATATAATTTGCCCATTGTCAACAGAATTTTATTTTTTATCAACTACCCCACGGCTAACCTTTTTTCCAACTCCTTCCTCTTTTCTTCATACCCCTTCCTACCCATCAAGGCATAAGTAGCTTTTTTTCCTTCCTCAACCCCGGGTTGGTCAAAAGGATTGATATTATATAAGCCTCCAGCAAAGGCTGTCTGAACCTCAAACATATAAAACAGTGCGCCGATGGTAAAGGGATTTATCTCAGGTACAGTGATTATACAATTTGGTCGCTGATTTTTCGTAAGGGCGATCTCTGTGGCTTGCTGTTCAGCCTTTAATAATTCATTAAGGCTATGTCCACCCAGATAACTGATACTCTCATAATTATCATATATTTTAGGAATATTGACTTCTGATTTATATCGTTCAACCCCAAGAAATGTAATGATCTTATCATTAGGTCCTTCCATATAAAGTTGGACTTGAGAGTGTTGATCAGTAGCTCCAAGCGCCTTTATAGGAGTCTGTCCTACATTTATTATCTGATTATTAAGGGAGAATTTTTTTCCCAGGCTCTCAGCCCAAAGTTGTCGATACCAATCGGCCACATCTTTAAGGTGAAAGGCATAAGGCATCATTACCGAGATGGATTTCTCTTTTTTAGTATCGGCTAGATAATGGAGACAGGCATTTAGATAAGCAGGATTACGCCAGATATCACTTTCCTGACAGAGCTTATCCATATAGGCTGCGCCTGCTAATAGTTCACTTATATCTATCCCTGTTACAGCTGCGGGTAATAGACCTACGGAGGTAAAGATAGAAAAACGGCCACCAACTCCTTTAGGGATGGCAAAATTTTTAATATCCTCCTTTTCAGCAATCTCTCGTAATACACCTTTTTTAGGATCGGTAGTGATGATTAGATTTTGGGCATAGTTTTTATTACCTAATTGTTCTACCAAGAGTTGTTTGATGATCATAAAATTAGCCATTGTCTCAGCCGTGTTCCCTGATTTAGTAATGATGTTAAAGCAGGTCTTTTTTAGGTCGATTATATCTAATAGTCCTTTTAATTGATCAGGATCAATATTATCAGGGAAGAATATTGTAGGGCATCCATGACGGCCATCTTTACTTAAGGCGTTATAGTGGGGGTGATTAAGGGCTGTGTGGGTAGCGATTGGACCAAGGGCTGATCCACCGATACCAATAACGACAAAATTTTCAAATTGTCTTAATTCCTCTGTATGCTCCTTTATCTCCTTTACCAGGTCATCCTGATAAGGTAGATCAAAGAAGGGGAGTTTTCCATTTTTTCGTTCTTCTTTTAATTTATGGTCAATATCTTTTCCCTTTGTTTCCAGGGCATGAAGGTCTTCTTCAGAGATACCATTCTCGTTTCCAATTGTTTTAGCCAGGGTATTGGTGTAATCGAATTGCAAGTGCATACTTTTTTGCCAGGTGGTGTCGGTATAAGGGTGGGTGATTCTCATTATGGGCTCCTTAATTTTTTATACTTGCAACAACCATAAAATAGCTTTTTTTATTTTATGGCCGTTGTAAGTGTTATCTTTAGGAAATCAAAGTATTAATCAGTTATCCCAACTAATCCATTACTTTTAAGGTTTAAACCTGAAGAGAGGCTGAAAGGGTTAAAACCTAAAGAAAGGGTAAAAGGTTTAAAACCTGAAGAAAGATATAGATTTTATTCTCTTTAGAAGTAACAAGTTTTGTGACCACATCTGAGCCAATTTCTTCATGAAAATATTTAACCAATGCGGAAGAATCAAAAAAAAAGTTCATATCCTATCTTCCCTCTCTTGTAAAATATCCTCACTCAGAGAATTTTTACATCTTTTTAGAGCGTTCCTTACTTTCATATAAGCTGGTAAGCGATCTTTGCTGATATATTTTGGCCGCTTACTTTTAATAGATAATATAATATCATATACCATCATCAATTCAGATGGCTCTAAAGTGTCCAGTTCCTTTATAGCATCTTCCTTTATCTTCATTATCAGAGTTCCCTCCTTAAGTTAATATCTTAAACGTTTAGCTAACTTTTACTTAATAATACCATAAGATATTATCTCTTAGATAGTCTTTTTTGTTTTTCGAAAAAAGCCTTCAAAAAAATATTGCTTATGCTAGATCATTCCATTATATCCCTCCTAATATATATATATTAGACATCTTTCCAAAATAATCTTGCAGGGTGGGTGAGAAGAGAAAAATCTTTGCTTCGTTCGTTGGAGTAGTCTTTTTGAATTTTCTAAGCTTGCTTCCCTAAATTGCCTAACTCGCTTCGCTCAAACAGAGGCAATTTTACGGGAAGCTGCGCTAAGAAAATTTACAAAAAGCCTACTAA